>DATAQF010000213.1:0-7280 GCA_036264795.1 Candidatus Limnocylindrales bacterium
CGAGTTCGCGGAGCGCTGGGACCGCGATGCCCGCCAGATCGAGGTCGTCCTGCGCGAGGCCCGCCGCGTCGTCCGGATGGAGCGTGGGGTCCTGATCACCGAGACGCCGCACGGCTTTGTCTGCGCAAACGGCGGTGTCGACGCGTCGAACGTGGGGCCGGCCAGCGGAACCATCGTGACGCTGCTCCCGCGGGATCCCGACGCCTCGGCGCGGACGATCCGCACCTCGATTCGAGCGCGCTTCGGCGTCGACGTCCCGGTCATCGTCTCGGACTCCTTCGGTCGGCCGTGGCGCTGGGGAATCGTCGACGTCGCGATCGGCGTCTCCGGCCTCGAGCCCATCGAGGACCTGCGGGGCACACCGGATGCCGATGGGCGGGTCATGAAGTCAACCGTTCGAGCGCCCGCCGACGAGATCGCCTCGGCGGCCGAGCTGGCGTTCGGCAAGACCGGCGGCCGGCCCGCCGCACTCGTCCGCGGCGCGCATCCCCGACGTGGCGAGGGCTCGATCGCCGATGCGCTCATGCCCCGGGAGTTCGACCTGTTCGGCTGACCGGTCTGCACGCCACTTCTCCACACCGATTGTGGATTGTCAGGTACATGCAATGTGCATAACGGATTTCGGGTCGGTACCCGGCACCGGTCGGGCCGCGTCGAGATTGCAAGACGCTTCGGCGTCGCGCACGCGCCCGGATGACCGTCGATCGCGTACAACCGTCCCCGTGCAAGCACCGTCCCAGCCCGAGGCCCCGTCCCGGGCCGAAGCCCCGTCGCAGCCTGCGCGCCTCGCGATCGCGCCGTCGCCTCGCTGGCAGCGGACGCTCGAGGTCGCGATCCTCGCGGCGAAGGGCGTCACGATCGCCTGCGCGATCGACGCCTGGGTCAACGCCGATCGCCCCCGCCTGCGGGGCAAGGCAATGCGGACGCGGGCGGTCGGCTACACCGCCGGCCTGTTCCTGGTGCCGGCGATCTGGACGATGCTCCCGAACCACGGCCGTTACCCGCGCGGGCTTGACCTCGCGGTCACGACGCCACTCCTCATCGACGCGGTCGGCAACGCGCTCGGCCTCTACCAGGATGCCCACCTCGACGATGTCGTCCACTTCCTCAATGCGGCGATCGTGAGCGGCGTCGCCGGAGCGCTCTTCGCGGGCGAGGTGGAGCGGCCGTGGCACGCGGCGGTGGCCGGCGCCGGGGCATCGATCGCGGGCGAAACGGCCTGGGAGATCACCGAATACGTGGCGCTGAAGGCCGGCGCCCGCGGGATGGACCTGACGTACGACGACACGATGGTCGACCTGGCGGCCTCGAGCCTGGGGGCGATCGTCGGTGGCGTCGTGACCTGGCTTCGAATGCCGCGAGCGAAGGACGAGCGGCGACGCGGCTGGCGCCACGCCGTCTCGGGCTGGCGCGAGCGAGGCGAGCCGATGGCGATCCTCGGCGGCGAGGGCACGGTCGCGGACGCGGCCGCCGGCGAGGTCGCACCCGCGTGACGGGCGGCGCCGACCGAGAGGAGGTCGGCGAGCCGCCAGACCGCGACCCGCCGGACGGCGACCCGCCAGCGAGCACGACGGTGGAGCTCCGCTACGTCGGCCACTCGACCGTTCTCATCGAGGTCCCCGGCTTGCGGATCCTGACGGACCCGTTCCTGCGTCACCGTCTCGGGCCGCTGCGGCGGCACGGCGCGCTGCCGACCGCCGCGACGATCGGCGCGGTGAGCGTGGTCGCCATCTCTCACGCCCACCCGGACCACTTCGATCGTGGGTCGCTCGAGGAGCTCTCGGGCGATCCGCTCGTCGTCGTGCCTCGCGGGATCGGCGGCGCGGTTCGGCGAGCCGGACGGCGAGCCCGAGAGGTCGTCGTCGGGGAACAGGTCACGATCGCCCCGAGCTGGACGATCACCGCCGTGCCCGCCCGCCACTGGCGATGGCCGGCGGCACCGGCCGCGGCCGCGATCGGCTACCTGATCGAAGGCCCGGGTCGTGTCGGGATCTATTTCGCCGGGGACACCTCGCGGTTCGACGGACTCCGGGAGCTGGCCGGTCGGGTGGACCTGGCCCTGCTGCCGATCGGGACGTGGGGACCGCACATGAGCCCCGGACATCTCTCGCCGCGGGCGGCGGCCCAGGTCGCCCGCGACATCGGAGCGCGCGTCGCCGTGCCGATCCACTGGGGCACCCTCTTTCCGGTGGGCGTCCATCGGATTCTCGGCGACCACCTGACCCGACCCGCCGACCGGTTCTCGGCCTGGAGCCGGCTCATCGCGCCCGACCTCGACGTCCGGGCCCTCCGGCCCGGCGAGGCGACGACGATTCGCCTGTGAATCGGTCGGCCGAGCTTCGCTCCATCGGCCGAGGCGCCTCCGGGACTCACCCGAGCTGGCCACCTCCCGCGGGACGACGGCCGACCGCCTGCCACACGACGATCGCCCCGACGGCGTGGCCGACGGCCGCCACGAGGAAGAGGACCGGCAGCGAGAGCGCGCCGCCGATCAGCCCGCCGAGGATCGCCCCGCCGATCGCGCCGATGCTGACCGCCGTGCCGGTGAAGATCCCCTGGGCCGTGGCCTGGATGCTGCGCGGCAGCGCGCCGGCGACCCACGTCACGGTCCCGACGTAGAAGAACGCGAACCCCACACCGCCGGCGGGCGACACCGCGACGACGAGCCACGGCGTCGGGGCGAGGGCGACGCCAGCCGCCCGCACCGCGAAGGCCATCGCGCCGATGATCAGCAGCCGTTCCGCGCCGAACCGGCGGGCCAGGTTCGGAAACGCGAACATCAGGGGAATCTCGACGAGGGCGCCGAGCGACCAGGTCGCGCCGACGGTCGTCGCGTCGCCGCCGAGCTGGATGACCCGGAGCGAGACGAACGTCTGGAGCGTGGCGAACGCCGTCCAGACGATCACCGAGCCGATGAAGAACCTCCCGATGATCGGCTGCCGGATCGCCCCCGAGATCGTGCCAAGAGAGAACGTTGACCGTGTCGTGGGCCGCCGACCGCCGGGCGAAGGCGGATCGTTCGAGCGCTGTCCCCATTCCTCATCACGGAGTCGAAGCAAGGCGAAGGCGGCGACGCCGGTGGCCGCGATCAGCGGCGCGTACAGCACGAACATGCCCTCCGGGCCGAACGACCCGATGGCCGCGCCTGTGGCAAAGGCGGCGACGATGAAGGCGGCCGAACCCCAGGCTCGCGCCCGCCCGAAACGCTCGCGCCGGCCGACGAGCCGCACGGCTCGGCTGTCGACCATGGGCGTGATCCCGGCCATGCCGGTCGCGACCAGGGCGATCGAGCCGGCCAGGAGCAACGGACCCGAGACGGCGCCGAGCAGGACCGCTGCGCCCGCCGCCAGGAGCGACGAGACGAGGATCGGGCCGCGGACATCGCCGCGACGGTCGGCGAGCGCACCCCAGGCCGGGGCCGCCACCAGCCCGACCGCCGCCTGGAGGGCGATGAGAACGCCGACGGTCTCCAGCTCCAGCCCTCTCGATCGGAGATAGACCGCGATATACGGCGCATATGCGGCCACGGCGCCGAAAAGCAGGGCATAGACGATCGCGGGCTTCGCGACCGACGAGCCGGGCGGCAGGCTGGGCGGCGGGACGGCGGAGGTCGGGTCCGGGCGCATGGATCCCAGCGTGCGGCATCGGATGGGTGCGTGTCACACGCCGATCGGCTGGTTTGCCTTCGTCGCCCATCTGAAACGCGGATCCCGGCGTGTTCGTGCCGCTCGGAGGCAGCGGAGCAGGAGACTCCGCATCATGGCCAAGACCGTGCTGTTTTCGCGGTACCGGCTGATTGCGCCCGTCGGAACGGGCGGATCGGCCGAAGTCTGGCGCGCGGTGGACCAGAAGACCGGCGACGAGGTCGCCGTCAAGCGCCTCCATCCGATCGTCGTCGCCGACGAGGCGGGCCGAGCCCGACTCCAGCGTGAGTTCGAGGCGCTTCGCGCGCTCGACGAGCCGCACATCGTACGTGTCCGCGACCTCCATCTCGGGAAGCGCGAGGCGGCGCTCGTCCTCGACTACGTCGACGGCCCCTCCGTGGCGCAGCGACTCGCCTCCACTGAGCGCGGCACGCCCGCCTTCGCGCCCGAGGAGGCCGTCGGGATCGTGTCCGACATCGCCGCGGCTCTCTCGGCGGCGCATGCGGCGGGCATCGTTCACCGCGACGTCACCCCGGGCAACATCCTCCTGGCGCCCGACGGCGAGGCCCGCCTGACCGACTTCGGGATCGCTCACGGCGAAGCCGACGCGACCGCCGTCACCGCGACCGGCCAGCTGATGGGAACGATGCGGTATCTCGCCCCGGAGCAGCTTCGCGGCGCGCCGTCGACCCCGGCCAGCGATCTCCACTCGCTGGCGGCCGTCGCCTACGAGATGCTGAGCGGCCGGCACGCCTACGACGTGACGAGCCCGGTGGCGCTCGCCGAGGCGCAGGCGGCCGGCCCACCGCCGATCCCCGGGGTGTCGCCGGACGTCGACGCGGTCGTTCGGCAGGGACTGGCCGTCGATCCTGCCGACCGACCGCCGAGCGTGGCCGCCTTCGCGAGCGCGCTCGAGGCAGCCATCGCGACCGACGTGACGCGGGCGATGCCGATCGCCGACGAGATCGCCGTGGCGTCACCGTCTCGGGCTGCGGCCACCCACGGCGCCATGCCGCCGGCCATCGGGCTCGCGGATCGGCCGCGCACGCCGTTCGGTCGCCGGATCCGCGGGATGCCGGCCGCGGTCATCGGGCTCCTCGGCCTGCTCCTCGCCGTCGGCGTCCTCGCCGCGGCGACATCGACGGACTCGAATTTCGGCGCCTCGACACCCGGCGCCAACGTCAGCGCGCCCTCGGCTCGGCCAACGCCCAAGCCAACGGCAGCTCCGACGAAGCCACCGAAGGGCGACCACGGTCATGGCAACGGCAACGGCGGGGGCGGCGGCGACTGACGACGCCCGAGCTCGGTCCGGGCTCACCCCGGCCGGCGGGTTAGGATCCCTTCGGATCGGCCTCATCCGCCGCGGCGATCGCGGCCAGGATCTCCTCGCCATACCGGTCGAGCTTCGTCGGGCCCATCCCCCGCACCCGCCGCAGCGCCGCGAGCGACGTCGGTCGCAGATCCGCGATCGCGGCAAGCGTCTGGTCGTGGGCGACGACGTAGGCCGGAACGGCGTCCTCTCTCGCTCGCGTCGTCCGCCAGGAGCGAAGCGCGGCCATGAACGGATCGTCGTCCGGTGACCGCCGCGCCGCGGGGGGCGCGAAGCCGTCCGGGAGCCGCGTCACGCGTCGCGGCGCCGCGGGCAGGAGGCCGTCCAGGAAGCGGCTCCGCTGGCGTCGGGCGTCGCGACCGCGGGTCTCCCGTCGATCGGCCCACGAGATGTGGAGCCGCCGCCGGGCGCGGGTGATCCCGACATAGAAGAGGCGTCGCTCCTCGGCCAGGGTCGCCGGGTCGTCGATCGCCTGGCGGATCGGCAGCGAGCCGTCCTCCAGCATCGGCAGGATGACGGCGTCCCACTCGAGACCCTTCGCCCGGTGATACGTCAGGAGGTTCACGCCGTTCGCGGAGCCGTCCCGCTCGTGCTGGGCCCGCCGTTTGAGCTCCGCGAGAACCGCGTCCGCGTCGGTCGCCGGGTCGGCGGCCACGAGCTCGTCGACCATCGCGAGGAAGGTGTCGAGCGCGGCGGCTCGCTCGCGGGCATCGTCGCCGCGGGCGGCGTCGGGCGGTTGCGTGGCCTCGTGACCGAGCTCCTTCGCGAGCAGGAGGCGGATCGCCTCGGCGAGGGCCGGGCCGGTCATGTCGATCCGCGCACGGCGCAACGCCGCCACCGCGGCCACGATCTCGCGCCGCTCGTAGAAGCGGATGCCGCGCACGACGTAGGCGATGCCGGCCCGGGTGAGTGCCTCCTCGAGCGGCGCCAGCTGGGCGTTCATGCGGACGAGGATCGCGATCTCGGCCGCCTCGACGCGCTCGGCACCCGAAGCCGCGAGCCAGCCGCGGATCCGCTGGACCACCGCCGCCAGCTCCGTGTCGGCGTCCGAATGGCGCTCGAAGCTGGGGGCCGGCCCATCGGGTCGCGTCGCGGTCAACCGCTTCGTCCGGCCCTCGCCGGCGAGCAGCCGATTCGCGAGCTCGAGGATCTGGGGCGTCGAGCGGTAGTTCTCTGTCAGGGCAACGACTCGCGCGCCGGCGTGCCGACGGGAGAAGCCGGTGAGATACGACGAGGTCGCGCCCGTGAACGTGTAGATCGTCTGGTCCTCGTCGCCGACGACCGAGACGTCGGTCGAATCGCCCGCCCACAGATCGAGCAGACGCTGCTGAAGCGGGCTCGTGTCCTGGTACTCGTCGACGCTGAACCATGACTTCCGCGACCGGACGATCCCGGCGGCCTCGGCGTCGCTCTCGAGCAGCTCGGCGGTGAAGGTCAGGAGATCGTCGAAATCGATCCGGTTCGAGCGGCTCTTCTCCTGCTCGTAGTCGGCGAACACGCGGCGCATCAGGTCGACGGGGATCGGCGGCGTCCGAGCCCCGCTCGCGCCTTCGTATCGCTCCGGCCCGATTCCGCGACTCTTCGCCCACTCGATCTCCGTCGCCAGGTCGCGCACGGCCGTGAACCGGTAGTGGCCGGGCAGGCCGCGCGCGATCCGGATCAGGATCGGCAGCTTCGTGTCGAGGAGCTCGGGCAATGGCGCGCCGTCGTGGCGCGAGGGCCAGAAGTGGCGCAGCTGCGAGAGCGCATGGGCGTGAACGGTCCGGGCGACGACCCCCGGCAACCCGAGCCCGGCGAGGCGCTCGACCATCTCGCCCGCCGCCTTGTCCGTGAACGTGACGATCAGGACCTGGTCGGCCGGCACGACCCCCGTCGCGATCGCGTAGGCCGCCCGGCGGCTGATCACCCGGGTCTTGCCGGTGCCCGCACCGGCCAGGATGGCGAGCGGACCGCGCGTGGTGAGGACGGCCTCTCGCTGGGCTTCGTTCAGGTCTTCGAGCAGGCGGTCGGCGTCGGCCCGCGATGCGATGGCCACTCCGACCCCTCGATCAGCTCCCCGGGGCGGCGGTTCCGTCCGCCTCGTCCGCCGCCGAGTTGGCGACCGCCGGACCGACCGGTTCCAGGTCGATCGTGCGGACCTGGCGGGTCCGGCCGGCCTCGGTCCGGACGACGGCCGAGGGGATCGCGCCGCTCGTGAGCCGCTCGATCGAGGCGATCTCTCCCGAATACAACCCCTGGCCGGCAATCCGGACCCGGTCGCCGACCTTCAGTCCTGACCTGCCGGCGCTCGCCGAGAGGTTGATCGA
>DATAQF010000246.1:0-4579 GCA_036264795.1 Candidatus Limnocylindrales bacterium
CAGCCGTCGAGTCCACCGTTCCTGCCTGATCGTCGGCGGGCGATACTGGCGGCCGGCCAGAGGGCCGACAGGAGGTCCGGTCGATGACGTTCGAGCGCAGTTCGGCACCGCCGCCGGAGCCGGGTCCGACGCCCATCACCAGCAATCCGGGCGCGTCGCCGACGCCGGTCCAGATCCGGCTCCAGATCTTGTCGACCGAGCACTGGTCACTGCTCGCATCGCGTGCGCTCGCCTGGAACGAGTCATTCAGCCGGGCCGGGATGTTCCTCTCGACGCTCTCCGGCTCGATCGTGGCTCTCGGCCTGATCGGCGGCGTGGATGGCTTCGGCGACGCGTTCTTCGTCTTCGCCTTGGTGATCCTGCCGGTCGTCCTGTTCGTGGGGATCGGCACTTGGCTCCGGATGGGGGCGACGAACTATCACGATGCCGTCGCCGTGGGCGGCATGAACCGGATCCGCGCCGCGTACCTCGAGATCGCCCCCGACCTCGAGCCATATTTCGTCATGGGCATCCACGACGATGCCCGGGGGATGGGCGTCACGATGGCGATTCCACCCGGCACGCCGCCACTCGTCCACCTGATCGCCGGCACGCCGACTCTCGTGATGGTCCTGGATGGCGTCGTCGCCGGGGCGATCGTGGCGCTGCCTCTCGTTCGGTACTCTTCGGTCGGCGGGGTCGCGACAACGATCGCCGCCATCCTCGTCGCCGTCCTGGTCATCGCCGCTCAGCTGCGCGTCGCTCGGCAGAACATCCAGCGGCTCCAGGAATCGGTCCCGTCGCTGTTCCCGAGCCCCAACCCGCGGGACGGGGCGTGACCGTCGAGCCGGTCGCCCATCGGCGCCACGTGCGACGGACCGGCGGCGGCATCGCCCAGCTCCCGTTCCGAACGTTGACGAACCCCTTCCGACCGCTCGAGGTCCTGTCGGCCGATCACGTCGAGGAGATCCACCGGGCTTCGCTCCGGATCCTGGCCGAGGTCGGCGTCGAGGTTCTCGGCGATCGCGCCATCGAACGGCTCGCGGCTGCGGGCGCGTCAGTGGACCGGGCGGCACGGCGGGTTCGCTTCGACGGCGCGTTGGTCGAAGAGCTCATCGCGACGGCGCCCTCGGAGTTCACTCTCCACGCCCGGAATCCCGATCGGAACGTCGTGCTCGGTGGTCGCCACCTCGTCTTCTCGTCGGTTGGCGGGCCGGCATTCGTCAGCGATCTCGATCGTGGACGGCGGGCCGGGAACTGGCAGGATTTCCAGGATTACGTGCGGCTGATCGGCGCGATCAACGTGATTCACCAGGAGGCGGGCGGTCCCCTCGAGCCGACCGACCTGCCGGTCGCGACCCGTCATCTCGACATGTACGCCTGCCTCGCCACGACACTGGACAAGACCTGGCACTGCCTGGGGTTCGGGGCGACCGTTGTCGAGGATGCCCTTGAGGTCGCCTCATTGGCCCGTGGCGTCACGCGCGATCGTCTCGCCGCCGAGCCATCCCTGATCACGATCATCAACACGAACTCGCCGCTCCGCCTCGACGGCCCGATGAGCGAGGGCCTCATCGCGATGGCTGAGGCGGGCCAGGCCGTCGTCGCGACGCCGTTCACCCTCGCCGGTGCCATGACGCCGGTCACCCTTGCGGCGGCGATCGCGCAGCAGAACGCCGAGGCGCTGTTCTGTATCGCACTGACCCAGATCGTCCGGCCCGGCGCTCCCGTCGTCTACGGCGCGTTCACCTCCAACGTCGATATGCGGACGGGCTCGCCGGCGTTCGGGACGCCCGAATATGTGAAGGGCGCGATCGCCTCCGGTCAGATGGCCCGGCGGTATCGGTTGCCGTGGCGGTCGTCGAATGCAACCGCGTCAGCGGTGGTGGATGCCCAGGCGGCATACGAGTCCGAGATGGCCGTCTGGGGTGCGGTGATGGGCGGCGTCAACCTGCTCTACCAGGGCGCGGGCTGGCTGGAAGGCGGGCTGACCGCCTCGTACGAGAAGCTGATTCTCGATGCCGAGATCCTCCAGATGATGTCGGAGGTGCTCCAGCCGGTCGTCGTCGACGAGTCGTCGCTCGGGCTCGACGCCATCGCAGAGGTCGGGCCCGGAGGTCACTTCTTCGGGTCCGCGCACACACTGGAGCGTTTCGAAACCGCGTTCTACCGGCCAATCCTGTCCGATTGGCGCAACTACGAGACGTGGGCGGAGGACGGGGCGCAGACCGCGACCCAGCGGGCAAACCGCATCTGGAAGCAGCTGCTCGCCGAATCGGAGCCGCCATCGCTCGAGCCGTCGGCGGCCGAGGCAATTGCCGATTTCGTCGCCCACCGCAAGGGCGAGATCGCCGGGTGGTGACGATGGAACTTGCAAGGTTTCCGATCTTGACAAGTCCGCGGAGACAAAATTATGGTGCCCCGACGCACCAGGTCCGAGCGCGCAATCAACCGGGCATGGAGCTCCTCCGATGCAGTGCTGCGCGAGCTGTGGGACGACCCAGGACCTCCGGCTCTACGAGGTCCGGAATGGCAACGATGTCGACCGTCGCTGGTGGTGTCCCGAGTGTTGCTTCTCGGCTCACCGCCGGGGCTTGATCCTCGCGCCCAGTCCGGTCTGGATCGAGCGGGCCGCGCTTCGCCAGCTCCCCATGAAACCGCTCG
The DNA here is from genome assembly GCA_036264795.1 of Candidatus Limnocylindrales bacterium. GTDB lineage: Bacteria > Chloroflexota > Limnocylindria > Limnocylindrales > CSP1-4 > CF-46. The sequence goes on from DATAQF010000246.1 coordinate 2,644, forward strand.
AGACCGGGTTTACCTTCATGAGAACCGGCCGTCGCGCGAGTGACCTTCGCGCCAGCTGATCTCCCTCGAGGCGCGCGTCTGGCGAGCCGCCGCGTCTAGACTCCAGAACGTGCCTTCCTGCAGCGAGCGGCCGCGCCCCGATCCGGAGCCCGCGGCCCGGTGATCGTCGAGACCGAGGGACTCGCGAAACGATTCGGGAAGACCCACGCGCTCGTCGACCTGACGATGCGGATCGACGAGGGGGAGGTCTTCGGGTTCCTCGGGCCGAACGGGGCCGGCAAGACGACGGCCGTGAAGCTGCTCCTCGGCCTGGCACGACCGACCGGCGGCCGAGGCACGGTCATTGGAGCGCCGCTCGGCGACCGCGCCGCGCGTCGTCGGATCGGCTATCTGCCGGAGCTCTTCCGCTACCAGCCCTGGCTGCGAGCCCGCGAGGTGCTCGAGCTCCACGCCCGACTGATCGGTGGCGGCATCGACCGCTCCGCTCGGACCATTGACGCGATCCTCGGCGACGTCGGTCTCCAGGATCGCGCGAGCGATCTCGTGGGCGGCTTCTCGAAGGGAATGCAGCAGCGGCTCGGGCTGGGCGTCGCGCTCCTCGGCGCGCCGGCGCTCGTGGTCCTCGACGAGCCGACGTCGGCACTCGACCCCGTCGGCCGGGCCGACGTCCGCTCGATCATCCGGCGTGCCCGCGACGCCGGCTCGACGGTCTTCCTGAACTCCCACCTGCTGACGGAGGTCGAGCGCGTCTGTGACCGTATTGCGATCGTCGATCACGGCCGGGTCCTCGCGAGCGGCCGCCTGGACGACCTCCTCGGCGACTCGGTCGTGCGGGTGCGGGCGACGGACCTGTCATCGTCGGCCCGGACGGCACTGGACCGGTTCGGCCGCGTCGCGATCGGTGACGACGGCTGGCTCTCGATCGCCGGAGTCGACCGAGACGCGGTCCCCGACGTCGTGGCCACGATCGTCGGGGCGGGAGGCCGCGTGCACGCAGTCGACTCGGGTCGGGCGACCCTCGAGGACCGCTACATGGAGCTCGTCGCGGGCGGCGGCGACGCGCACGCCGGCTCCGGAGCAGCTGGCCGATGAGGGCCGTCCTCACGATCGCCCGCCTGACGATCCTCGAAGCCACCCGCCGCCGGACCGTCTGGGTCCTGGTCGGCCTCACCCTGCTGACCGTCGTCTTGACGACCTGGGGCGTCGAACGGCTCGTGTCCCTCGCACGCGCCGGCACCCAGAGCGAGCTGGCGATCTTCGTCGGCGTCTCGCAGATGCTCATCCTCGTCGCGTTCATGTTCAGCTTCGTCCTCGCGATGACTGCCGCCTTCCTCGGGGCGCCAGCGATCGCCGCCGACCTCGAATCGGGCGTTGCCCACGCGATCCTGACTCGTCCGATCCGCCGCGCCGACCTCGTCATCGGCCGCTGGCTCGGGCTCGTCGTCATCGTTGCGGCGTACGCGGTCGGGTCGGGGCTGCTGGAGATCGGCGGCGTCCGCCTCGTTGCCGGCTATGCGCCGCCCGAACCGCTTCTCGCCGTCGCTTTCCTCGCGGGACAGGCGATCGTGCTGCTCACGGTTGCCATCCTTCTCAGCACCCGCCTTCCCGCGATCGCCGGCGGTGCCATCTGCGTGGTCCTCTTCGGGCTCGGCTGGATGGCCGGGGTATTCGCGGGGATCGGCCGGGCTCTCGATGCCGGACCGCTCGTCGTTGTTGCGGACGCGTCGCGCTGGCTCCTGCCGACCGATGGTCTGTGGCGCGGCACCGTTTACGGTCTCGAGCCGCCGGCCGTCGTGTTCGTCGCCCTGGGTCGCGGTGGCGCGGTGGCCCAGGCGAACCCGTTCTTTGCGACGAGCGCGCCGTCACCGGTCTTCCTTGCCTGGTGCGTCGTCTGGGTCGTGCTGATGCTGCTCCTGGCGGTCTTGTCACTGAGCCG
>DATAQF010000272.1:0-2098 GCA_036264795.1 Candidatus Limnocylindrales bacterium
CCTCGTCGTGCCCCTCGGAACGGTGTTCCTCGCCTATCGGGCCTACCTGTCCGAACGGGAGAAGGGCGAGCGGCTCGAGTTCCTCTACCAGTCGGGGCGGATCCTCCAGCACTCGCCGGAGCTGGACTCTGCGATCGTCGCGCTGCTCGAGCACGCCCGAAACATGTATCGGGCCGAACGTGCCTAGATCCTGCTGTATCCGCGGACTCCCGACGGCGACGCGCTCCTGACGAGGACGACGGAGGACCTCCCCGCGACGACCATGGTTCCGATCGCTCTGTCGCCGGACGACCCAATCCAGCGCCGGATCGGCGCTGAGGCCCACGCCTTCTTCCACGTGCCGTCGCTGATGGACGATCGGACCTCCGGAATCCGCCAGGCGATGATCGCGCCACTGCGCGGGGAGGCCGGCACGATCGGGTCGATCCTCATCGGGAATCGGCTGACGCAGGGCACCTCGTTCACGGACGACGACCTGCGCCTTCTCGAGACGCTCGCGAACCAGGCGGCGGCTGCCCTCGAGAACGGTCAGCTCGAGCAGTCGCTCGCCGAGCTGTCGAGGCTCAAGGAGGAGCTCCGTCACCAGGCGTACCACGACCCGTTGACCGGCCTCGGCAACCGGAGCCTCTTCGCCGAACAGGTCGACGCGCGACTCGCGAGACCCGGTCCAGGACTCCTGCCGGTCGTCCTCTTCATCGACCTCGACGACTTCAAGGTCGTCAACGACAGCCTGGGGCATGTCGCCGGCGATCGGCTGCTCGTCGCCGTCGCCGACCGCGTTCGGAACTGCGTGCGCTCAGGCGACGTTGCGGCGCGGCTCGGTGGCGACGAGTTCGCGATCCTTCTCGATGACGTCGCGGACCTGAACCGGACGTTGTCGGTCTGCAAGCGGCTGCTCGAGGCTCTCAAGGTTCCGGTCCCGATCGGCGGCCAGGAGCTGTCGATCACCGCGAGCATCGGGATCGCCGCCGGTCGCGACGAGCAGGACCGAGCGGACGACCTGCTCCGCAACGCCGACGTGGCGATGTACACCGCGAAGGCCCAGGGCAAGAGCCAGTTCGCGATCTTCGAGCCGACGATGCACGCCGCGATCATCGAGCGACACGCGCTGTCCTCGGCCCTCTCGCGCGGCGTCGGTCGCCGCGAGCTCCTCGTCTACTACCAGCCGATCGTGACGCTGGAAACCGGCCTCGTCCACGGCGTCGAGGCGCTCGTCCGGTGGCGTCATCCGACCCGCGGCATCGTCGGCCCGGATGAGTTCATCGCGCTCGCCGAGGAGAGCGGAACGATCCTCGCCCTCGGCCGCTGGGTCCTGACCGAGGCGTGCCGGGAGGTCGCGTCGTGGCGGCATCGCTGGCCCGACGCCGAGCCACTCGTCCTGACCGTCAATCTCTCAGCGGCCCAGCTCCAGCAGCCGGACTTCGTCGACGACCTCCGCGGCATCCTGGCGGAGACCGGGTTCCCGGAGGGCAACCTCGTCCTCGAGCTCACCGAGACGGCGATGTTCCACGACACGCAGACCACGATCGCTCGTCTCCAGGAGCTGCGCCGGCTCGGCATCAGCATCGCGATCGACGACTTCGGAACGGGGTACTCCTCGCTCGGCTACCTCCGCCGTTTCCAGGTCGACATCCTGAAGATCGCCAGGGACTTCGTCGGCTCGTCGGAGGGCGGCAGCGACGAATGGGCGTTCGCGCATGCGATCGTCGCCCTCGGCCAGACGCTCGGCCTCCGGATCGTCGCGGAGGGCGTGGAGCAGCCGGGGCAGCTCCAGCGGCTCCGGCTGATGGGCTGCGACTTCGGGCAGGGCTTCCTCTTCGCGCGGCCGGCCGCCGGCCCGGAGTTCACCGAGGCGACGTTCGCGACGGCGCCGGGCGAGTCGGTCGGACCGGTTGCCGAGCCCGCCATCGTCGGCCCGCGGGCGATCCCGCGCGTCGACCTGCGCACCGCCTGAAAGGAATCGACGCACGATGTTCATCCTGTACGCGGTCGTCATCGGCCTGGCCGTCGGGATCCGGACGGGCGGCAGGCTGGCCGCGATCGGGGAGCTTCGATTCCGCTGGGCGCCGCTCGTCCTCGTCGGCTTCCTCGCGCAGGT
>DATAQF010000278.1:0-4434 GCA_036264795.1 Candidatus Limnocylindrales bacterium
CGAGGTTGCGGACGTCGGTCCATCCCCGACTGATGAGGTACATCGTGGCGGAGGCGGACCGGCTCCCGGAGTGACACTGCATGATGAGCGGCCGGTCGTGCGGCAGCTCCTCATGGCGGGCCGCGAACTGCGACATCGGGATGAGGATGGATCCTTCGATCCTCTCCGACGCGAACTCCTCCGGCTCGCGGACATCGACGATCAGCGGACGCGTCACAGCCGTTCCGTCGGAGGGACCGTCTGTCCCCACCGCCGCAGCCGCGTCGCGCGGCGAGATCGCGGGGATTCCGCCGGGCCGCATCAGCGGGGCCTCGGCAAGGTCGGAGCGTCGAGCGTGCCGTTCGTCGGGTCGGCGGCGAGCCGTGCCAGCCGATCGTCGATCGCGGCCACGAGCGTTGGGACGTCGATCCCCGACGACGCGGCCGCGGGGCTGCCAACCGACTCGGCCAGCCGTTCCCGCGCGCCCGCGAGGTTGCGGGCGATCCCCATCGGATTGCCGCGAACGCCGTGGACGTAGGCTGCGGACAGCTTGATCAGGCCCTGCAGGAGGGCGCGCTCAGGAAGATCGGCGGTGCCCATCCAGGCGGGCTCGAGGAGCTCGTGCGCTTCGAAGAAGTCGCCGCGCTCGTACGCCGCCACTCCCGCCTCGAAGGCCCGCCGCCGATCCGCGGCCGGGATCGGCCGGTATGCCTTGGCCCGGCCGCCCTGGAGCACCGTGCCGGGGCGTGTTGCCGTACCGGGCTGGGAGGTCACGTGAGGTCCGCCAGCGCGCGCCGGTTGCTGAACCCGTCCCCGAGCTCATGCCACCACTCGACGTCGTCTTCGCCCAGGCGCCAGCAGAGCCAGATCTGGCGACCACTGGCCAGGGCGGGGAAGTCGATCAGGCCCGTCTCGATCTCGCGGAGCGTGATGCCCAGCTCGTCGATCCGTGCGACGGCGGCCTGCATCTGGTCGATGACGCCCTGCATCCGCAGACGCAGGACGCGGACCTCGGCGTCGTTCGGGTTGCCGTCCCGCTCCGCGGGCTCGCTCGGGCGGCTCGCGCCGCCGACGTTCGCTTCGGTCGGCGTCTCGCTCGGGGTCTCCTCGGAGGCCTGGGTCGCGACGACCTTGTCCCGCAGCCGGATCAGCTCCGCCCGCTCGTCGCGCAGGCCTTCGAGGATCGTGCGGACTTCCGGCAGCAGCCCGTTGGCCTCGTCGAGGTCGAAGAATCGAGTCACGCGGAGAGTCTAGCCCGCTCCCGCCGAACGGGCGGCACGTTGCTCAAGCTCCGGATGGCGGTCAGATTGCCGGTTCAGGCGGATGAACGGGTTCCGAAACCGGCGCGCCATTGGACCGGGCCCGTCCTACACTGCAGGCCCGCCGCGCAAGGAGAGGACCCCATGCGAGTTGCCGAACGCATGAGCGTCATCGGGACCGAGAGCGCATTCGAGGTTTCCGCGCGTGCCCGGGCCTTCGAGGCCGCCGGGCGCGACATCATCCACCTGCAGCTCGGTGAGCCCGACTTCGATACGCCCGCGAACGCGCGCGAGGCGGCGAAGCGCGCCCTCGACGAAGGCGCGACCCACTACGCGCCGTTTCCCGGGATCCCCGCTCTGCGCGAGGCGATCGCCGCGGACGCGACCGCCCGCAAGGGCTTCGAGGTGACTCCCGACCGCGTCTTCGTGACGGTGGGTGGCAAGGGCGTGATGCTCTACGCGATCCTCGGCCTGATCGATCCGGGCGACGAGGTTCTCGTCCCGGATCCGGGCTATCCGATCTACGAGTCGCTGACTCGCTTCGTCGGCGCCATCCCCGTCCCGGTCCCGATCAAGATGGAGAACGACTTCCGGATCGACCTCGACGAGCTCGCGTCGCTCGTCACGTCGAGGACCCGGATGCTCGTGATCAACTCCCCGGCGAACCCGACCGGCGGCGTCCTGACCCGTGCCGACCTGGAGGCGATCGCAGAGCTGGCGATCCGCCACGACCTCGTGATCCTTGCCGACGAGATCTACGGTCGAATCCTCTATGACGGCGAGGAGCACGTCTCGATCGCGTCGCTGCCCGGCATGGCGGAGCGCACGATCGTGCTCGACGGCTTCTCGAAGACCTTCGCGATGACCGGTTGGCGGCTCGGCTACGCAATCGTGCCGCCGTCCCTGATCAAGACCTACGGCCAGCTCGTGATCAACACGATCAGCTGCGCCCCGACGTTCGTGCAGATCGGCGCCGTCGAGGCGCTCCGCGGGCCGCAGGGCCCGATCGACGACATGGTCACCGAGTTCCGGGCGCGGCGCGATCTCGTCGTCGACGGCCTGAATGCCATCCCGGGGGTTCGGAGCCTTCGGCCGAAGGGCGCGTTCTACGCTTTTCCGGAGATCTCCGGCACGGGCCTGACCGGCGCCGACATGGCGAACCGCCTCCTGAACGACGTCGGCGTCTGCGTGCTTGCCGGAACCGCGTTCGGCGGGATCGGGACGGACCACATCCGGATCTCGTACGCAAACTCGCGCGAGAACCTGACGAAGGCGCTCGAGCGGATCCGGGGCTTCGTCGAGGCGCTTCCGTCGGAGGCGACGCCCGCCGGCGCCGCGCGATGAGCGAGGGACGACCGAAGGTCTTCGTCTCGCGCGTCATCCCCGAGGACGGCCTTCGCCCGATCCGCGAGGCGACCGAGGTCCGCATCTGGGAGGACGAGCTGCCGCCACCGCGTCCGGCCCTGCTGGAGGCGATCGCCGGCTGCGACGGCGTTGTCACGCTGCTCACCGACCGGGTGGACGACGAATTCCTCGACGCCGCCGGCCCGGGCCTGAGGGTCGTCTCGAACTACGCCGTCGGCTTCGACAACGTCGACGTCCCTGCGTGCACGGCGCGCGGCGTCGCGGTGGGGAACACCCCGGGTGTCCTGACGGAAACGACCGCCGACCTGGCATTCGCCCTGCTGATGGCCGCGGCCCGCCGTCTCCCCGAGGGCGACCGGTACGTCCGCGCCGGGAAGTGGAAGACCTGGGGCCCGATGCTCCTCCTGGGGCCCGATGTCCACGGGGCGACGATCGGGATCGTGGGGTTCGGACGCATCGGCCAGGCGGTCGCGCGGCGGGCCCGAGGTTTCGGGATGACGGTCTTGTACCACGACGTCCATCGCGCCGACATCGCGGTGGAGGATGAGTTCGCTGCCACATTCCTGCCGCTCGAGGACCTGCTGGCGCAGGCCGATTTCGTCTCGCTCCACGTGAACCTGACGGCCGAAACGAACGGCCTGATCGACGCCGAGAAGCTGTCCTGGATGAAGCCGACTGCCGTGCTCGTGAACACCTCTCGCGGACCCGTCGTCAGGGGAGCGGACCTGGCTGCCGCGCTGCGTGCCGGCACGATCTTCGCTGCCGCCCTGGACGTCACGGACCCGGAGCCGATCCCGACGGACGATCCATTGCTGTCGCTCGACAATTGCCTGGTCGTGCCGCACATCGCGTCGGCGTCGCGGGCGACGCGAAGCAAGATGGCCGAGATGGCGGCCGCGAATCTCCTCGCCGGGGTCCGCGGCGAGAGGCTCCCGACCCCGGTCAACCCCGAGGTCTACGAGCAGGGCTGACGGTCTCGCCGTCGAGGTCAGGGCCCTCGACATCCCCGCCGAGCGTTCACCTCCCGGTAGCGGGCCATTAATCAGCGCGCCGGACGATCGGAGCGAATGGAAGCTCACAGGGATCGCCGAGCAGGTTCGTCACCGGGAGAGGGATACCCATGCTGATCGATCGACGAGTCGGCCATCTGCCTCGCCGTGCCGCCAGTCCGAGCCTCGCGCCAGGTGTCCAGACGAGCGGCACGCGTGTCGCCCTCGAGCGCATCGCGTGGCTTGCGCTGCTCCCGATCTACGCCCTGATGGCCGTCGTGCTGACGGCCGGCTACGCGATTGCCGTGCTCGTGGTTGCCGCACGCTCCTGGGGATCCCCCAAGCCCTGAACGAGCGGCGTTCTCGTCGCGATCGTGACCTCGCTGCGATGATCCTGCAGCGCGGCGGCAGCGCTTGACGGCGCGCCTGGGGAGCGGGACGGGCAGGCTGGTGATCGACAGGATCTGACGGTCCCATCGGGCGGCGTTACCCCTGGACGATGGCGCTATCAGGGGGCCTGAGGATCCTTGTTGTATCCCAGGGCGGAGCGGAGCCCGGCCACTCCGCAGGCACGCCCGCAGCCGAGCGGACAGCGCGACTCGAATCCGAGGTTCTCCCGTTGAAGCCCGGGGTGAAGACAGCGTTCGGGGTCGCGGCCGTCATCGCCACGGCCGTCGTGAGCCTGAGCCCGCGGCCGCTCGCCGATCCGGCAGCGCCGACCGGTCGGCAGGCGATGGCCTTGGCTTCCGCGCCCGATCCGCACGAGGCTGGGAGCACTTTTCCTTCCGGCCCGGACGGAGTCGTCCCGATCATCTACCTGCACCGGGTCGAAGCTCCGCCGC
>DATAQF010000105.1:0-2883 GCA_036264795.1 Candidatus Limnocylindrales bacterium
CCGCGGCGACGTCCCATCACCGGTCAACCCGCCGAGCGGCTGCCACTTCAACCCACGGTGCCAGCTCCGGGCGGAGCTCGGTGGGCCGATGATCTGCACCACCGACGAGCCGCCGCTCCTCGACGCCGACCACGACCATCTGGTCGCCTGTCATTTCCGGGGCGCCGCGGGGGCACAGTCGTCGATCGCGGCCGGGAGCCAGGCGCCGCCAAACTGACTGCCGATTGCGCCGACCGCGGCGCGCCAGCTTCGGTCTCCGGGCGACCGAAGGCCAGGATCACTCCGGCAGGTCGGCGACCGCTGTTTCGACGACCGATTGCGTCTCGACGACCTGGCTGACCGTCTGGTCGCTGACGTCCTCGGCAAAATGGCAGGCAGTCTGGTGGCCGGCGTCGAGCACCCGTAGCTGCGGCTCCTCGGTCACGCAGCGCTCCGGGTTGCCGAGCTTCTCGCGAAGCCAGCACCGCGTGTGGAACCGGCAGCCCGACGGCGGCGCCGCGGGTGAGGGCACGTCGCCCTTCAGGACGAGCCGCTTCTTCCGCCGCCGCGGGTCCGGCTCGGGAATGGCCGAGAGGAGCGCGACCGTATACGGGTGGCGGGCGTCCTTGTAGAGCTGCTCGACCGTTCCGACCTCGACGATCCGGCCGAGGTACATCACGCCGACGCGATCGCTGAAGTACTGGATGACCGACAGGTTGTGGCTGATGAAGAGATACGTCAGGTTGAAGTCGCGGCGAAGGTCGACGAGGAGATTCAGCACCTGGCTCTGGATCGAGACGTCGAGCGCGGATACCGGCTCGTCGCAGACGACGAACTCCGGATTGAGGGCGAGCGCCCGGGCGATCCCGATCCGCTGTCGCTGGCCGCCCGAGAACTCGTGCGGGTAGCGTCGGGTGTAGTCGCGCCGGAGCCCGACGATCTCGAGCGAGTCGCCGACTTTCTTGTCGCGCTGCTTGCGGTCCTTCACGCCCTGGGCGAGCAGACCCTCGCCGATGATGTCGCTCACGGGCCTCCGCGGGTTCAACGAGCCGAATGGGTCCTGGAAGATGATCTGCATCTGCCGTCGAACCGGGCGGAGCTCTTCCTGGCTCAGCCCCGAGATGTCCCGCCCTCCGAACACGATCTTGCCGGCCGTCGGTTCGGTCAGCCGCAGGAGCGAGCGGCCGAGGGTCGTCTTTCCGCAACCGGATTCACCGACGAGGGCGAACGTTTCGCCGCGCTGCACGTCGAAGTCGACGCCGTCGACGGCGTAGACGGTCGCGATCTGGCGCCGCAGGAGCCCTCCGTAGATCGGGAAGTGCTTCTTCAGGCCGGTGACCTGGATGAGCGGCTCGGCCTCGGCTGCGTTGCTCGCGCGGCGCCCGGCGTCGGCGGCGGTCGCGGCGGCGACGCCCGAAGCCCAGGCGGTCGACGCCGCAGCGGGGGCCGGCGTCTCGGACGGTCCGGTCGGCACGCTGCCGTCGGTCACGCGCCACCCCCGAGGTCGCGCCCGACGCTCATCGCCTGCTCGTGCGCCTCGAGGGCCGCGTCGCGTCGATCGCGCCCGGCCGGTGTGTGGAGGTGACAGCGCGCGAACTGCTGCGGATGATCGGTCTGGTAGAGGTCCGGCGGGACGTCGCGGCAGAGGTCCCAGGCATACGGGCAGCGCGGCTCGAACCGGCAAGCCGGCGGCAGGTTGAACGGCGACGGGACCGTGCCCTTGATGACCGAGAGGCGGCCGCCACGCTTGTCGACGGTCGGGATCGACTCGATCAGGCCCATCGTGTACGGATCGCGGGGCTGGAGGAGCACCTGCTCGACCGTCCCTGTCTCGACGACCTGGCCGGCGTACATCACGACGACGTCCTCGACCATCTCCGCGACGACGCCGAGATCGTGGGTGATCAGCATGAGGGCCGAGTCGGTCCGGTCCTGGATCGACTTCAGCAGCTCGAGGATCTGCGCCTGGATCGTGACGTCGAGCGCGGTCGTCGGCTCGTCGGCGATCAGGAGCTTCGGCTCGCACGACAAGGCCATCGCGATCATCACCCGCTGCCGCATGCCGCCGGACATCTCGTGCGGGTACTGCTTGACCCGTCGCTCCGGGCTCGGGATGCCGACGAGCTTCAGCGATTCGATCGCCCGGTCCCACGCCTCCTTGCGCTTCACCCTCAGGTGCAGCTCGACCTGCTCCGCGATCTGGTCGCCGATCGTGAACACCGGGTTGAGGCTCGTCAGCGGCTCCTGGAAGATCATCGCGATCTCCTTGCCGCGGATCCTCCGCATCGCGTCGATCGGCATCCGGAGCAGCTCCTCGCCGTCGAACCAGATCTCGCTGGTCGCCCCGACCTCCGCCGGCGGAATATCGAGCAGGCGCATGATCGTGAGGGCCGTGACGCTCTTCCCCGATCCGGACTCGCCCACGATCCCGATGCTCCGGCCCGGCCGGAGCTGGAAGCTCACTCCGTCGACCGCGGGGACGTCGCCATCCATCACGTGGAAGACGGTCCGCAGGTTGCGGACGTCCAGGAGGATGTCGTTCGGTGGCGGCGCGCCGAGCTCGTGGACCTCGATCGTCGCCGTCATGCGCGCGACCGCGGATCGAGCGCGTCGCGAAGTCCGTCGCCGATGAAGTTCACGGCAAGCACCGTCATGATGATCGCGAGGCCCGGGAACAGCGGCCACCACCAGTTGCCCACCGGGATGAAGGTCAGGGCATTCGAGAGAACGTTGCCCCACGTCGGGTAGATCGGGTTCACGCCGAAGCCGAGGAAGCTCACGAACGCCTCGCCGATGATATTGCCCGCGACGATCAGGGACGCCGAGACGACGATCGGGCTGATCGCATTCGGCAGGATGTGGCGGAAGATGATCCGCCGGTCGCGAACGCCGACCGCCTTGGCC
>DATAQF010000175.1:0-3844 GCA_036264795.1 Candidatus Limnocylindrales bacterium
CGGGGATCGGCGCCGGGGCGGCTCGCGCCGCGGGCGCCACGCGCGACCTCGAGCCGAGCCGATGACCTCGACGGGAGCGGGCGCCGACGCGGCTCGGACGGACATCCGGGAGCTGATCGCCGCAAAGGGCCACGTCGTCGACAACGCGCGTGCGGCAATTGCGCGGCTCGACGTCGCATTCGCTGCCGGTGATCTCCAGCGCACGCCGGCGCTCATGCAATTCCTCGACGACCTCCATCGTGCGCTCGAGCAGGACGACGGCCAGAAGCTCGGCGGCAAGAGTGCCGAAGCCGCGCGGTTCATCCTTCGGGCGGTCGACCGAGAGCTCGATCGAGCCTGATCCCGGCGGCGGCACGGCGCGGCTGGGGTCAGTGGGCGGCCTGGTGGCGGTGGCGCGGCAGCACCTCATCCCGGCCGGGGCGAGTCAGCGCCTTGAGCCGCGGCAAATTGAGTGCATGGGTGCCGGCGGCGGAACGGCGCCATCAAGCTCGCCAGCAAGGGCCGCAGAGCCGAGCCTGTCGCCGCCGTTACCGCGTGCATGGGCATTCGATGAGGGGCTGAGGTGACAAGCCACTGTGCGCGCGCTGGGCCACGGCGCTTGACGTTCGGCATCGTGGGCGCGACAACCATGCAGGCGGTATGGGCGGCCGGATCGCGATGGCGCTGGCTGCCCGGACTCGCGAGAAACAACGCTTGACTCTCGACCTGCCCGAGGGTCCACGATGGCGGCATGGATGACGAGCTGCTGTCGATCGGGCGGTTCGCGCGGCTGACCGGGCTGACCGTCGGGGCGCTCCGGCACTACGACGACCTCGACCTGATCCGGCCGGCCGACACGGATCGATTCACCGGGTATCGCCGGTATCGCCGCGAGCAGCTCGAGACGGCGCGGACGATCGCCCGGCTCCGGGACCTCGAGCTGCCACTCGAGGAGATCCGGGCAGTCCTCGGAACCGACGATCCGGCCGAGCGGCGCCGGCGGCTCGCTGGCCATCGGGCCCGGATCGAGGCCCGCAACAATCGACTCGTCCGACTGCTTCACGTCGTCGGGCGGCTCAGCGACGGAAAGGACCCGATCGTGACCAGCTCTCCGACGAACGCGACCAACGTCGCGACCGATCTCGACCCTGCGACCCATCGCCAGCTCGGGGTCGAGCTCTACAACTCGACCTGGACGCTCATCGAGAAGTCGGACCGGAGCCCGGCCGAGACCGACGAGATGATCCATCGGGCCCACGCGTCCCGCTGGCATTGGACGCGGGTCGGCGACGCGGCGAACCTCGCCCGCGGGGAGTGGCTCTGCTCGCGTGTCTACGCAACGCTGGGTCGGGGCGAACCGGCCCTCTGGCACGCCCGTCGCGCGGTCGAAATTCTCGAGGAGAATCGGATCGCCGACTGGGACATCGCCGCCGCCTACGAGGCGATGGCCCGGGCGTCGTTCGCGGCCGGCGACCCGGCGTCCGGCGCGCTCTGGAAGGCGAAGGCGTCGATCGCTCTCGACGACGTCGGCGACGCCGATGATCGCGAGCCGATTGCCCAGGACCTCGCGACGCTGCCCTGATGGCGACCGCGGCGGTTGGGGGATCCGCGCGGACCGAGACAACTTCGACGTCGAGACCATGGCGATCGACGCAAGGCACCGATCCAGGACCGGAGCGTCGCCGCCGGCGCAACCGGATGGCCACCGGATGGCTCGCCGGTAGACTTCACGGCAATCACCCTCGCTGAGGTCACTGCCCAATGGCCAACGTCAAGTTCGGGATTCTCCTCTGGAGCCAGGCGGCGAGCTGGAACGAGATGCTCGACTCCGCGAAGACCGTCGATCGGCTCGGGTACGCCCACCTCTGGACCTGGGACCACCTGTACGCGATCTTCGGCGACCCCCACCAGCCGATCTTCGAGGGTTATTCGCTGCTCAACGCCTGGGCCCGCGAGACGGATCGGGCTCGCCTGGGCCTCCTCGTCGGCGCGAACACGTTCCGCAACCCCGGCCACGTCGCGAAGATCGCCGCCACGCTGGACCACGTCAGCGACGGCCGGGCGATCCTCGGCATCGGCGGAGCGTGGATGGAGGCCGAGCACAAGGCCCACGGCATCGACTTCGGCACTGGCTTCGGCCAGCGGCTCGACTGGCTGGACGAGTCCGTCGGCGCGATGCGCGCCCTGCTCGACGGCAAGGAGGTCACGTCGGAGCCCGGCGGCCACTACGCGTTCGACCACCTCCGCCACCAGCCGCCGCCGGTCCAGCGGCATCTGCCGATCATGATCGGCGGTTCGGGCGAGAAGAAGACGCTGCGAACGGTCGCGCGATATGCCGACATGTGGAATGCGATGGGGCCCGTCGAGGTCATGCGCCACAAGATCGAGGTCCTTCGCCAGCACTGTGAGGACGTCGGTCGCGATCCGGCGGAGATCGAGTTCACGCTCGGAATCAAGGCGACGATTCGCGACTCCGCGGAGGAGGCGGACCGCGTCTGGAAGGCCGCGATGGAGCACAACCGGACGCCGCTCGATGATGTCGCCGACGACGACACCTTCTGGAACGGCACGCCCGAGCAGCTGGCCGAGAGGCTCGCGCCCTACGTGGAGCTCGGCTTCCACACCGTGATCTCGGAGCAGCCGGCGCCGTACGACACCGAGACCCTTCATCGCCTCATCGGCGAGGTGAAGCCGCTCGTCGACGCGGGCTGAAGCCGAGGCCCGAGGCACCGTCACGATGACGCGCTCGATCGGGTCGGCCGTCGGCCGGCTGATGGCCGTCTTCGATACCCGAGCCGAAGCCGACGCCGCGGCCGCAGCCCTCGCCGATGCCGGCTTCGAGCGGTCCCGGATCGAGCTGTTCGAGGGGCCCACCGATGCGGCCGCCTTCGACGCGAGCGGTGGGCGCCGCGGGCTGCGAGGCCGCCTCTACCGGATCGTCGAGTTCAGCTGGGCCGACCAGGCGCCGGACTTCGCGTGGTACGAGGCGGCGGTCCGTGACGGCCGCGTCGTCCTGAGCGTGCGCGCCCGCGGCCAGGCCGAGGTCAAGACGGCAACCGAGATCGTCCTCGCCCATGGCGCCCATTTCGTGAACCATTTCGGCTGGTTCGAGACCCAGGAGCTGGCCCGCTGGCGCGGGCCGGAGCCGGACCTGCCGGGCTTCCTCCGCCGCTAGTCGCCGCTCGCCGAGCGGTCAGCTGGCGACCGCGGCAAGGATCTCGAGGATCTCCGGCTTCGTCGGGAGACGCGGGCTGTTGTTGATGGCCGCGTCCTCGATGCTGTCCTGGGCGATCGTGTCGTGGGTCTCGCGACCGAGACCCTGCTCGGCCAGCGTCCGGCGCTGACCGACCCGCCGCAGGAGATCGTCGATCGCCTGGATCGCGGCTCGGGCTGCCGCGTCCGGCGCATCCGACGGCGCCGAAACACCCAGGGCGACGGCGGCGAGGGCCAGCTCCCGATCCCGAACGCCGAGGTAGGTCGCGAACACCTCCGGCATCACCGTGGCGAGCGCGGTCCCATGGGCAAGCCGCCCGCGCGTCCCGATCGAGTGGCCGATCGCGTGGACGGCGCCGACGCCGGTGCCGCTCTGCTGCCCGACACCGGCGTAATGGGCCGCGAGAAGCATTCGGCTGCGCGCCTCGAGATCTCGTCCATTCTCGACGGCCCGGGGCAGCCACTCCCCGACCGTCCGGATGACCCCGAGGGCGATCGACTCGGCGAACGGGTTCGGGTGCTTCGAAAGCAGCGACTCGAGGGAGTGGGTCATCGCGTCGACGCCGGTTGCGGCGGTCGGGCCAGGCGGCAGACCGATCGTCAGCTCCGGGTCGAGGATCGCGACCCGCGGCAGGACGCTCTCGTGGCCCAC
>DATAQF010000193.1:0-3002 GCA_036264795.1 Candidatus Limnocylindrales bacterium
CGGCTCACGCTGCCGGAGATCGCGGCCGGGACGTTCGAGGATGGGACGCTCGAGCTGCCCGCCCAGGGAGCGCTCATCCTCATCTGAGCCGCGGGTGCAGTCGCGGATTTCCTGTCATTCACTCGCCGGCGGACTGCCGGCGCCGAAATCGGGCCGGCGCCACGCGCCGGAGCGTCACCTGACCGCGAGACGCGTGCATCGGGGATCCGGGAATTGCCGCGCCGGCCTCGCGACACCATCGCCAGCAGTCCGTCGGTGACTCGGTGAGAGGATGGAGGCGGGGCAGGTCCGCCTCGCGTCCCCGAGCGCTCAGCCGCCCTGATGGGCGACCAGCGCGGCCTGGCTCGCGGCCCGCTCGCGATCGGCCTTCGTCGCCGCCGCAGCCGCGACACGACGCGCGGAGCCGGCCGCCGGGAGATACATCTTCTCGACGTAGTCGTGGAGCATCCGGGTCGTCGAGAATCGCCACAGCGTCGACGCCATCGAACGCCGCATCAGCTCGACCCAGGGCGTCGGCAGGCCGTGGTCGTCACGCTCGTAATACTTCGGGACGATCTCCTCCTCGAGGAGCCGGTACAGGTCCTGCGAATCGGCCCAGTCCTGGGCGCCCTCATCCGGGTTCGTCTCCCGGCCGCCGATCGCCCAGCCGTTGTCGCCGGTCCACCCCTCGTCCCACCAGCCGTCGAGCACGCTCACGTTGACGATGCCGTTCGTCCCCGCCTTCATGCCGCTGGTCCCGGACGCCTCGAGCGGTCGTCGCGGGTTGTTGAGCCACACGTCGACTCCCGCCACGAGATATCGGGCGATCCGGATGTCGTAGTCCTCGAGGATGAAGACGCGTCCCCGAAGCGGCTCGGCCCGCGACCGCGTGAAGATGTCCTGGATCACGCGCTGGCCGGGCCGGTCGGCCGGATGCGCCTTGCCGGCGAAGACGACCTGGATCGGACGCTCCTCGTTCCACAGCAGTCGGGCCAGCCGATCGAGATCCGAGAAGAGCAGACCCGCGCGCTTGTACGTCGCGAAGCGGCGGGCGAAGCCGATCGTCAGGATGTCCGGGTCCAGGGCGGTCTCGAGATCCTCCAGGACGGCCGGAGCCTCGCCGTGGCGGGCGAACTGGTTGCGCAGGCGACGCCGGGCGAAGATCGCGAGCTCCAGCTTCTCGCGCTGATGGGTGCCCCACAGGTCCTCGGTCGGGATCCGGTCGAGATGCTCCCAGAACGGCCCGACCGGGCTCTCCGCGTCGAGGTCGTCGAGGTTGGCGTGGAGGACGCGCTGGAGCGTGTCGCCCATCGCGTGACCGGACCACGAGGGGACGTGGATGCCGTTCGTGACGGCCCGGATCCGATGCGGCGCGATCCCTCGCCAGGTCGCATCCGCCGTCTGGGCGTGGAGCTTGCTGACCGCATTCGCATCGCGCGTGAGACGGAGCGAGAAGCCGGTCATGTCGAATTCGGAGCGGTCGCCCTCGGGTCCAAGGCCCATCTCGAGGACTGCGTCGATCGGGACCCCGCCGGTCTGCGGGCGCTTGTCGCCTTCGAGCAGGGGCCCCGCCACGGCACGGACGAGATCCGTCGCGAACCGCTCGTTGCCGGCGGAGACGGGGGTGTGGATCGTGAAGACGCTGTTCGTCCGGACGAGGTCCCATGCCTCCTCGAGGCTCGAGCCCGCGGCGACGTGCTCGCGAGCTCGCTCGGCCAGGAGGAACGCGGAGTGGCCCTCGTTGAGGTGCCAGACCGCCGGGTCGATGCCAAGCGCGCGCAGCACCCGAACCCCACCGACCCCGAGCACGAGCTCCTGGTGGAGTCGCATCTCCCGGCCGCGCACGTACAGGATGTGGGTGATCGGGCGGTCACCGTCGGCGTTCTCGGGGATGTCCGTATCGAGGAGCAGGACCGGCGTCCTCCCGACCTGGACCGACCAGACCGCCACATAGAGGTCTCGTCCGGGCAGCGCCAGGCTGACGAGCAGCGGATCGCCGTCGCGGCCCTGGACGCGGCTGACCGGAAGACGGGACAGGTCGTAGTCCGGGTACGCGTGCTCCTGGTGGCCGTCGGCATCGATCGTCTGGTGGAAGTAGCCGCGGCGATAGAGGAGACCGACCCCGACGAAGGGCAGGGCCATGTCCGACGTCGTCTTCATGTGGTCGCCGGCCAGCACGCCGAGGCCGCCGGAGTAGATGCCGAGCGACTCGTACAGCCCGTACTCCGCGCAGAAGTACGCGACGGGACCCGGAAGCTCGGCCGCGTGATGGCGGGTGAACCAGCGGTCCGCGCCGTTGCTCATGTACCGATCGAAGTCGCGGAGGACCTCGCGCACGGCCGCCATGAAGCCGGTGTCGTCGAGCAGCAGGTTCCAGTTCACGGGGCCGGCAAGGACCGGGATCGGGTTGTGGTGGCGATTCCAGGCCTTGCGATCGATCCGGCTCCAGATGACGCGGGTGCGCGGGTGCCACGCCCAATAGAGGTTGTAGGCGAGGGCTCGCAGCCCCTCGAGCTGCGGCGGGAGGCGGAACGAGGCCGCCGGGAACGTCGAGATCTGAACGCGCGCTGGCATGCCGGCGAATGATAGCCGAGGTCGATCGCTGTGAACCGGTTTACCGCACGCCTCGAGGAGCTGTCCCGCGCCGACTGCGCTCGACGTGCGACGATCTGTGGATGCCGCTCCGTGTCGCCTCGATCGCCGCCGAATGCGAGCCGTGGGCGAAGACCGGCGGCCTTGGCGATGTCGTCGATGCGCTCGCCAGAGCGCTCGGCCAGGTGCCCGGCGTCACCGACCGGCCGGTCGACGTCTTTCTCCCGCGCTATCGCAGCGTGCCGGTGCCGTCCGATGCGGTCGTCGGGCCGACGCTCCGCGTACCGGATCCGTTGGCACCCGACGGGATGTCCGACGTGTCGATCGTCGAGGTCGCGGCCACCGGCTATCGGCTCCGCCTGGTCGATCATCCGGCCGCGTTCGATCGCGACGGGATGTACGGCCCGTCCGGCGGCGGCGACTTCGCGGAC
>DATAQF010000216.1:0-12357 GCA_036264795.1 Candidatus Limnocylindrales bacterium
GCCCACGCCCGGTCGCCGGAACCGACCTCCGCGTGGTGGTGGCTCCCCTGGGCGGGTCCAGCTTCCCGAGCGGCCATGTGATCACGTTCGTCGGGACGTACGGGTTCCTGGCCTACCTGGCCGTCACGCTGATCAAGGACCCGGTGATCCGATGGGCGGCGGCGGGCGGGCTGGTCGGCCTGATCGTCCTCGTGGGGCCGAGCCGGATCTACCAGGGTCATCATTGGCCGACGGACGTGACAGCGTCGTACCTGCTCGGGACGACGTACCTCATCGTGGTCGTGACCGCGTACCGGCGGGTGAAAGGGGCGCACCAGACCGTCCCGCCGCAGGTCGTTCCAGGGTGAGCGATCCTGGCTCATCGCCGCCGGCCACGACGCAGCCGCGGCCCGAGAGCGGCGACCGCAGGCGGATCCGGGTCATCTGGAATGCGCGGGCCGGGCACAAGGTGCCCGTCTCAGCCAACGAGGTCAACGAGGCCCGTCTCCGCCAGGTGATGGCCCGCGCCCACCTCGGCGATGAGCTCGTTGCGACCCGGACCCCCGACGAGGCACGCGAGCAGGCCGCAGACGCGGTCAGACGCGGGTACGACCTCGTCGTGGCCGCCGGCGGCGATGGCACGGTCGACGTCGTCGCCGAGCAGCTCCTCGACAGGACGACCGCGCTCGGGATCCTGCCGCTGGGCACCGTGATGAATGTTGCTCGGAGCCTCGGCCTGCCGCGAGACCTCGATGCGGCAGCCGACGTGATCGCGGGCGGCGTCGTCAAGCCGATCGATGTCGGCGAGGTTCGGGGCCGGCCGTTTTTCGAGGCGGCGTCGGTCGGGATGAATGCGGCGATGTTCCGCGAGGCGCAGCGCTTCGAGCAGGGCGATCTGCTGTCGATCGTCCGCACGATCTGGGTGGCCTTCCGCTACCGCCCCGCGCGCATGTCGATCGAGCTCGACGACCGCCGGATCCAGACCCGCGCCCTGATGGTCACCGTCTCGAATGGGCCCTACACCGGCGCGGCGTTGACCGTGGCCCCCGAGGCGCGTCTCGACGACGGCAAGTTCGACGTGCGCGTCTTCCGTCGTTTCTCGAAGCTCCGCCTGATCCGACACCTGATCTCGATCGCCTTCGGGCGGTATCGCTTCGCGCCCGAGATCGACACCGCTCGCTCATCGGTCGTCCGGATCGACAGCGCCACCCCGCTTCCGGCGCGTGCGGATTCGCGGGATCTCGGATCGACGCCGGTCGAGCTCCGCGTGCGACCCGGTGCGCTCCGGGCCGTCGTTCCGCCGCCGACCGACCGGCGAGGCGGCGCGCCAACCGGCTGAGGGCTCCGAGGCTCCTCGTCCCTCGCGACCCGCCTCCCGAACGAGCTCCGGTGTGATGTAATACCGGCCCGTCCATCCGCCGTTCCGGACGCGGCGTCGCGTCCCGTCGAACCGCCAGCTCGAGGTCGACCATGGCCACCACCGCCGCCACTGGAATGTCCACCGAGGAGATCGTCCGGCTGTCGCGGGAGCACACGTTCTTCTCCTGGTCCGCCCAGGGCGCGATCGATCCGATCGCGATCGACCGGGCGGAAGGCGTCTACCTGTACACGCCCGAAGGGGAGCGGATCCTCGACTTCAACAGCCAGCTGATGTCGGTCAACATCGGCCACGGGGACCGGCGGGTGGTCGACGCGATCGCGGCACAGGCCACGAAGCTGCAGTTCGTCCAGCCGGCCTTCGCCACCGAGCCCCGGGCTCGCCTCGGAGCGAAGCTCGCGGAGATCCTGCCCGGCGATCTCGACAAGGTCTTCTTCACGCTCGGCGGGGCGGAGGCGATCGAGAACGCGATCAAGCTCGCCCGCGGGTACACGGGCCGCCACAAGATCCTCGCCCGCTATCGGGCCTACCACGGGGCGACGCTCGGGGCGATGACGCTGACCGGCGACCCCCGCCGCTGGGCGAACGAGCCGGCGCTGGTCGGCGTCGTCCGCTACCCCGACACGCACCGCTGGGGTGAGGCCGAGCCACGGCCGGTCGCCGAGAGCCTCCAGGGGCTCGAGGACGTGATCCGGTACGAGGGCGCGCACACGATCGCCGCGATCTTCCTCGAGACGATCGTCGGGACGAACGGCATCCTCATTCCGCCCGACGGCTACATCCAGGGCGTCCGCGAGATCTGCAATCGCCACGACATCCTGATGGTGGCCGACGAGGTGATGGCCGGCTTTGGACGGACCGGACGCTGGTTCGCGATCGACCACTGGGACACGGTCCCGGACCTGATGACGATGGCGAAGGGCCTCACCTCCTCCTACCTGCCGCTCGGCGCGGTCGCGATGAACCACAAGATCGCGAAGCATTTCGATACGAACTTCTACTACGGCGGTCTCACCTACTCGAGCCACGCCATCTCGTGCGCGGCGGCTCTCGCCACGATCGGGGTCTACGAGGAGGATCGCCTGATCGAGAACGCCGATCGCCTCGGCGCAGTCATGCGGCGCCATCACGAGGAGCTGGCCGCCCGCCATCCGTCGGTCGGCGCGCATCGCAACCTCGGCCTGTTCGGAATCCTGGATCTGGTCCGGTCGCGCGATCCCTGGACGCCTCTCACCCCGTTCAACGGCACCTCCGACGAGATGAAGGCGATCGGCAAGTACTTCCGCGAGCACGGGCTGTACACGATGATCGCGAACAACTCGATCCACACGAACCCGCCACTCTGCATCACCGAGGAGCAGCTGGCCGAAGGCTTCGCGATCATCGACGGAGCCCTCGCGATCGCGGACCAGGCGGTGACGGGCTAGCCGATGGCGACCGCCACCGCGGCCCGCGGCGGCCTTGCGGCGACGGGCCCGGGCCGGCCGGCGGCCGGCCGGCGGCGGCGAATCCTGGTCGCCGTCGCGCTGGTGGCCGGCATCCTCGTCGTCTGGGAGGGCGTGAAGCTTCTCGGCGGCGTCCCCTGGCGAACCCCGCTGGCCCAGCCCGGCGCGCCGGTGCTCTGGAATCCACCGTTCCGCTGGGAGTTTGCGAACGACCTGAACCTGCCCCACATCTGGAACATCATCCTGACGTTCGGCGAGCCGTGGCAGCGGGGCGCGGACCGGAACGTCGCGAGGTTCCTGTTCGATGCGGCCCTCTACACCTGGCGGGAGGCTGCGATCGGGTTCGGTCTGGGCGCGCTCATTGGGCTGATCCTGGCAACGATCTTCGTCCACTCGCGACTCCTCGAGCGGGCGCTCGTCCCGTACGTCGTCGCGAGCCAGACCGTGCCGATCATCGCCCTCGCGCCGCTGATCGTCTTCGCACTCGGCGCGAACGTCCAGTCCGTCGTCGTGATCGCAACGTACCTGACGTTCTTTCCGGTCACGATCGCGATGATCCGTGGCCTTCGCTCGTTCGATCCACGGGCTCTCGAGCTGATGCGCTCCTACGCCGCGTCTCGCTGGCAGATCTACCGGAAGCTTCGTCTGCCTGCCTCGGTCCCGTACCTGTTCACCGCCCTGAAGATCGCGGCCACCGCGAGCATCGTCGGGGCGATCATCGGCGAGGGGCCGGGCGGCATCTCCGACGGGCTCGGGCGGGTGATCATCACCTACAACCAGTACTACATCACCGGCCCCGAAAAGCTCTGGGCGTCGATCATCGCCGCCGGCCTGCTCGGAGTCGCCTTCTACCTCATCGTCCTGGCCGCCGAGGGCGCCGTGGTCCGTGGCCGGCCCGGCACCGCCGAGGGCTGAAGTCCCATGCAAGGAGACGAGCCCCGATGACCGCCGGCTCCGGCCCACCATCGCCCACACCTGCGGCCGCACCCGTCGTTCGGGTCGCCGGCGTCGACAAGACGTTCCGTCGGGGCGACCGGGTCGTCACGAAGGCGCTCGAGGCGATCGATCTCGACATTGCCCGCGGCGAGTTCGTGTCCCTGATCGGGCCGTCCGGCTGCGGCAAGTCGACGCTCCTCCGGATCGTCGGCGACCTGACCGCGCCGACGAGCGGCGAGGTCACCGTCAACGGCAAGACCGCGGAGAAGGCACGTCGCGATCGCGACTACGGAATGGTCTTCCAGGCGCCGGTCCTCTTCGACTGGCGGACCGTGGAGGACAACGTCAAGCTCCCTCTCGAGGTCCTGGGCTGGGACGGCGCGCGTCGGACCGCTCGGGCGCGCGAGATGCTCGAGCTCGTCGAGCTGGGCGAATTCCTGCGCCACCATCCCTACCAGCTCTCGGGCGGGATGCAGCAACGGGTCGCGATCGCGCGGGCGCTCACGTTCGAACCGTCGATCCTGCTGATGGATGAGCCGTTCGGCGCGCTCGACGAGATGACGCGCGAACGGATGAACGGCGAGGTGCTCCGGATCTGGGAGCAGACCGGGACGACGATCCTGTTCGTGACCCACTCGATCCCGGAGGCGGTGTTCCTGTCGACGCGGGTCGCGGTGATGAGCGCCCGACCCGGCCGCATCACGAAGATCATCGACGTCGATCTGCCGCGGCCGCGAACGGAGCAGACGCGCGAATTGCGGCGCTACTTCGAGCTCGTGACCGCCGTTCGCGAGGCGCTGCGGGCGGGCGGCGGCGATCTCGACGATTCGGGCACGGTCGGCGGTGCCGCGTCGGCGCAGCGAACGATCGCCGAGGGTGGCGTCGGATGAGCCTGTCCGCCGGGCCATTGCTCGCACCAGGGCGGGAGACGTTGCCGCCCTCGTCGGGGAGCGCGGCCGGCGAGCGTCGCGCGCTTCGGACGACCCGAGCGATCGTCTGGTATCTGCCCGCGGTCGCGGTCTTCGTCGGGGCGATCGTCGGCTGGGAGCTCATCGTCGGCGCCCTCAACCTGCAGCGGTTCGTCTTTCCGAAGCCCTCGGCGATCCTTGCCGCCCTCCAGGCGAACTGGGCGGAGGGCCGATTCGCGCTCCTCCCATCCGCGCTCGCGACGCTCCAGGAGGCTCTGATCGGGCTCGCGATCGGAACCGTCGCGGGCCTCGTCGTCGCCTTCGCCTCGGCCCGCTGGGTCACCGCCCGGGGCATCCTTCTGCCGCTCGCTGTCGCAGCCAACGCCGTGCCGATCATCGCCTTCGCCCCGCTCCTCAACAACTGGTTCGGGCTTCTCAATCCGCTGTCGAAGGCGCTGATGGCAGCGGTGCTCGTCTTCTTTCCGGTCATGGCCAACGTCACCCGAGGCCTCGTCCAGGTCGAACCGGCGTCGCTCGAGCTCATGCGCTCCTACGCCGCCAGCGAATGGACCGTGCTCCGCAAGGTCCGGATCCCGAACGCCCTGCCCTACTTCTTCACGGCGATGAAGGTCGCGACCACGCTCAGCCTGATCGGGGCGATCGTCGGCGAGTATTTCGGCGGCTCGGCAACGGTTCTCGGCCGGATGATCGTCCAGAGCGCCAGCGCCCTGAAGTTCGACGTCACCTGGGCGGCGATCCTCCTCGGGGCGGCAACCGGCATCGTCTTCTACCTGGTCGTCGTCGCCATCGAGCGGCTCGTGATCCCATGGCACGCGGCCATGCGAGTCGACGCCTGATCGACCGAGGAACCGCCGGAATCAGGTGACCGCGCCCACCCGGAGGACGTATTCTTCCGGCTCGGCGACATGGATCGTCGATCCGAGAGGAGGGCGCGTCGGTGGGGCCGACGCGCAGGGCAGGAGGACTCCATGGACAACAGGCGCGTCTTCGCGCTGACCGCGGCGGCGGTCCTCATCGTTTCGGCGTGTACGAGCACGGCGTCGCAGGCACCGGCGTCGCAGCCGGCCGCCAGCGTCACGCCGTCGACCGCCGCGTCAGGCGGCACCGCATCGGCGCCCGCCAGCGCATCGGCCGCCGCGGCCACGGTCCGGCTGCAGCTGCAGTGGGCCCCGCAGGCCCAGTTCGCGGGCTACTTCGCGGCCGACAAGCAGGGCTACTTCAAGGCCGAGAACCTGACGGTCACGATGGTCCCGGGCGGCCCGGACGTCGTGCCCCAGGTCGAGGGCTCGAAGGCCGACGGGCCGGAGTTCACGATCAGCTGGGTGCCAAAGGTCCTCGAGGCCCGTGAGGGCGGCTCCGACCTGATCGACATCGCCCAGGTCTTCCAGCGATCGGGCACGCGCTCGGTCACGTGGAAGAGCGACGCCATCGACGATCCGTGCAAGCTCGCCGGCAAGAAGGTCGGCGTCTGGGACTTCGGCAACGAGTTCGAGGTCACCGCCGGCCTCCTGACCTGCGGCCTGACACCCGGGCTGGAGAACAACGGCGACAAGACCAAGCAGTATCAGAAGGTCATCCAGGCGTTCGACATGAAGGCCTTCCTGGCCCACGAGATCAGCGCCGGAGAAGCGATGATCTACAACGAGTACGCGCAGGTTCTCGAGACGACGGATCCGACGACCGGCCAGCTCTACAAGCCCGAGCAGCTGAACGTCATCGACTGGAACGACTATCGCGTCGCGATGCTCCAGGACGCGATCTTCGCCCGCAAGGCGTGGCTCGACCAGGCGGCCAACAAGGACATCGCCGTCCGCTTCGTCCGGGCGTCGCTCAAGGGCTGGATCTACTGCCGCGACCATCCCGACGATTGCGTCCAGTACACGACCGCGGCGGGCTCGCAGCTCGGCGCGGGCCACCAGAAGTGGATGATGAATGAGGTCAACGCGCTCGTCTGGCCGTCGCCCGTCGGCGTCGGCATGATGGACCCCGTGTTCTGGGGCCAGACGGTGAAGATCTCGAAGGCCGCCGGCGTCATCAAGTCCGACCCGAGCATCGACGCCTACACGACCGACATCGCGACCCAGGCGCTCGCCGGCATCACCGACGACACGAAGGGCGCGAGCTTCAAGAAGGGCACCGTCGAGGTCACCGCCGGCGGCAACTGAACCCTTCGCTCATCGCAGATCCGATTGGCCGGCCCCACCCAGGGGCCGGCCGTTCGATTCGGGGCTTTCTTCCGCGCGGTGCGGGGCCTCGTCGTCCGGCGCCCGCCGGCCATCTGGTGGGCGGCACCGGCTGCACGGGTACCGCCCGATCGCAACGCCGCTCTAGTCGCCGGAGGTCGGATCCTTCCGAACGTCGTACCCATGCAGGAGGTGCCAGGACCGGCGCGCAGCGACAAGCGGACGAAAACGGCGCGTATCGACGGCGCTAACGGCCGGTGAAGCCCAGTCGGCAACCATGCAGGCAATATGCCGAAGCTCAGGCGCGCCGTCCTCGCCGCTGAGGCGACGCGCCGCAATCTGGAACAGCTCGCCGGCCTCGGCGCCCGCATTCGGGCGGCCCGACGACGGCGCCGCCTGACACAGGCAGCGCTCGGCGCGCGCGTCGGGCTGAGCCAGACGACGATCAGCCAGCTCGAGCTGGGTGCGGGCGGCGGCCTGACGCTCGATACCTGGCAGCGACTTGCGGTCGCACTCGACCTGCCACTCCGGATCGATCTCGGCCGCGACCCACTGGCCGACGTTCGCGATGCTGGCCATCTCGCGATCCAGGAGCTGATCCTGCGGTCCGGGCGACAGGCGGGCTTCGACCGACTGTTCGAGCTCGCGACCCGCCCGAGTGACCCGAGCCGATCCGTCGACGTCGGACTTCGGAGCGACCGGATGCGGTGTCTCCTCCTGATCGAGGCATGGAACACCTTCGGGGACATCGGCGCGGCCGTTCGGTCGACCGACCGCAAGCTCGCCGAGGCGACCGCGCTCGCGATCGCCTTCTGGGGTGACATCGACCACCGCGTCGCCACCTGCTGGGTGATTCGGTCGACCCGCACGAATCGGGCTCTCGTTGCCCGGTACCCGGAGCTCTTCGCGAGCCGGTTCCCCGGCTCGTCCCAGGGCTGGGTCGGGACGTTGACCAACGGATCGCGCCCGCCCGCGCAGCCCGGGCTCGTATGGTGCGACGTCCGAGCGACCCGCCTCTTCGCGATGCGCCGGCCATCTCGCCATGAGTACGGCCGCCCGACGGCAGAAGTCCGGGTTGCACGCGGTGGCTAGACTGGAGCGGTCGCCTCCGACGATTGGAGTGCGAGCTCATCAAGACCGATGCTCCGGCGTCGGCCACCCAGTTCGGCCGTCGTCGGGCAATTCCCGGCCCATACCGGCGCGACGTTTCGGAGCTGCTCACCAGCCCGCTTCGGTCGCCGAGAGGAGCCAAGTTGCCCGAACGCTCCCGCCGCCTCCGAAGCCTCGTTCGCAGCGTCTTCGCTCGCCCCCGTCGGGCCCTGCTGCCGACCGTCGTTGCGCTGTCGGCGGCCACGGCCATCGGCGCCGGGCCTGTGGGCGCGGCCACCGCGGACGGCCGGGACCTGTACTTCGGGGCGGGTTACGAGCGCCAGGTCGACAACCGGACCTGCACCGCGGCGGCGACCGCGATGATGATGAACTTCATCGCTGGGCGCGACATGAACCTCGCCCAGATGCCGATCCTGCGCTACGAGCAGACGCGCGACGCCCTGAACAACGCCGTCCAGCGGGGCTCCGACCCGCTCGGCTGGTCACGGGCCGCGACCTACTTCTCGGGATACACGCGCCGCCAGACGACCTATCTCTGGGAGACGTACGACTCTGAGCTGGCGGCACTGCGGCGGGCGGCACGACTGATCGCGTACACCGGGAAGCCCGTCGGGCTGCTCGTGAAGCACGGGAGCCACGCGGTCGTGATGACCGGCTACACGGCCTCGCGCAGCCCGCTCCGCGACCATTTCGAGCTGCTCACGGTCGCGATCAGCGATCCATACGGATCGCATCATTACTGGGTGGCGGCGCCCAGCGCGCCCCTCGACCGCTACTACCAGCTCGACGCCACGACGACCTACGACCGGCTCTGGTACGGCAAGTTCATCATCATCGCCCCCCAGGGATAGGCCTACGCCCCGCCGGCCGGCCCGCCCCGCGCGCGATCGGGAAGAGCGCCTGGGCGACGACGCTCCCGGAACGGCTGACGCCGGGCACGGCCGGGCTCGTCACGGTGCCGGCGGCCAGTCGCAAGGCGATTGATTCGGCCGGGCGGGCTGCTGGAGCCGTTCCGTCGCACCGCCTCTGGCACGCTCGGACCGTTCGGGGGACCGGACAGCACCAAAGAGAGAGCGAGGCATGTCATGGGTCTGCTTGGCTGGATCGTCCTCGGCCTGATCGCCGGAGTCATCGCCGAATTCCTGATGGGCGGCGGGTTCGGCTTGATCGGCTCGATCGTGCTCGGCATCGTCGGCGCGGTCGTGGGCGGGTTCATCGCGTCGGCACTCGGCTTCGGAGACGTGAGCGGACTGGATCTCCGCAGCCTCGTGATCGCCGTCATCGGGTCGATCATCGTGCTCGCCGTCGTCCGGGCCCTCCGCGGCTCGACCGCCCGCGCGGTCTGACGATCGCCGAAACCCTCATCGAAACCGCTGCGCCTCGCTGACGCCGACTCGACAGGACGGCGCAGCCGAGGACGAAGGATCGGAGGCCGGTCGTCCGGGCATTCCTTGGTCGGCCGGCTTCTTGCTGCCCGGCGATCGACCGAGGAACGGGGCCCCTGACGGCTTCAGCCGGCCTTGCCCGTCCCGAACTGGCGGTCGCCGGCATCGCCGAGGCCCGGCATGATGTAGCCCTTCTCATTGAGCTGCCGGTCGAGCGCCGCGCAATGGATCTCGACGTCGGGATGGGCGGCGCTGACCGCCGCCACGCCCTCCGGCGCCGCGATCAGGTTCACGAGCTTGATCCGGACCGGCTGGACGGCGCCCCATTTCTTGAGGACCTCGATCGCGGCGGTGGCTGAGCCGCCGGTTGCGAGCATCGGATCGAGGATCAGGCAGAGATCGACGGAGGCCGAGTCCGGCAGCTTGTTGTAGTACTCGACCGGCCGCAACGTGCGCTCGTCGCGGAACAGCCCGAGGTGCCAGACCTCGGCGGTCGGCATCAGCTCGAGCATGGCGTCGACCATCCCGAGGCCGGCCCGCAGGATCGGCACCAGCCCGATCCGGTCGCCCAGCTCCTCGGCCTGTGTCTCCTCGATCGGTGTCCGGATCGTGAGCGGCCGCACGCGCGCGTCGGCCAGCGCCTCGTAGCCGAGGAGCCACGACAGCTCCCGCACCACTTCGCGGAACTTCTTCGGCTCGGTGTGCTCGTCGCGCAGGATCGCGAGCTTGTGCCGGACGGCGGGATGCGTCGAGACGTGAAGGTTGGGCGGCGTCGACACGATGTCCTCCGGGCTGGCGAGCATCGCCTGGGTCGGCCGCGTTGACGACCGGACCGGGCTCCGAAATCCTAGCAAGCGCCAGCCCGGCGACGGCGCCGATCCGGACGTTCGCACGGTCTCCCCGTCGATTGGCCGCTGGTGTCCTCACTCGTTCGTCGCGCGCGCTATCCTCGGCTGACCGTGACGACCGAGCGCACCCTGCCACGTTCCACCGGCCAGCGCCGGACCAGTCGCTCGGCACCCGGACGCGTCACCCGCAAGCCGCCGCCGATTCTCGTCCGGCAGATGCGCGGGGGCATCGAGGAGAGCGTTCACCGCGGCGACGTCGTCGAGGCCGACGTCGACGGGCGGCTGATCCGCGGGCTCGGCGATCCCGACCGGGTCGTGACGCTGCGGAGCTGCGTCAAGCCGTTCGGCGTGATCGCCCTGATCGAGGCGGGCGGCATCGAGGCATTCGAGCTCGAACCGGCCGAGATCGCCCTCATGGCGAGCTCCCACTCCGGTGAGGACCTCCACGTCCGGACGCTCCAGGGAATGTACCGCCGAGCCGGCGTGAGCCAGACCCTGATCGCGACCGGCTCCGAGGGGATGCCGCTCGACGCGCTGACGGCTGCCCGCCTGGCCCGCGACGGCGAGAAGGCGAGTCCGATCCGCCACATGTGCTCCGGCCAGCACTCCGTGTTCCTGCTGCTGTCGCGGCTCCGCGGCTGGGATCCCGACGGCTACTGGCTCGATGGGCATCCCGCGCAGGTCGCCTACCAGGCCGCCGTCGCCCGCGTCTTCGGCACCACGCCGGCGAGGCTCCGGACGGGGATCGACGGCTGCGGCGTCGCGACGTACGCGTTCCCGCTGCGGGAAGTCGCCCGAGCCTACGCGCTCCTTGCGGAACCCTCAGCCCTCTCCGAGCGCGACCCCCGGTCGTCCGTCGCACAGGCCCTGACGGTCGTCCGGGACGCGATGCTCGCGAACCCGGAGATGGTCGCCGGCACCCGCGACCGCCTGGACACCTCACTGATGAAGGCGGCTCCGGGCCGGCTCGTCAGCAAGGGCGGGATGGAGGCGCTCGGCGGGATCGCGGTCCTCGCCGGTCGACGGGGAAGCGACGCCCTGGCCGCGGCCGGCGGGCCCGTTTCGGGCAACGGCAGCGCCGCGGATGGCGTCGCGGGCAATGGCACGACCGGCAATGGCGCGGCCGGCAGGGTCGGTGGCGCCTCGCCGTCCGGGATCGCGATCAAGATCGAGGACGGCGGCGGCTTCGAGCGCGGACGATGGTCGGCAACGGTCGAGGTCCTCGCCCAGGCCGGCGTCCTCGACCCGCAGGCGCTCCGAGCGCTCGCGCGCTACCACCGGCCGGTCGACCTCGATCCTCACGGTCGGGTGGGCGGCGAGGCGATCCCCGACTTCGACCTGGCACCGCTCGGCGAGCTGCTCTGAGGCGATCTGGGCGGGCCGTGGCGGACGCGCGGCGGTCGAGGTCAGCCTCCTCCGGCGTGATCGGCGACGCCGAGGCATCCTTCGACTGATGACCGGCAGCCTCGACCCATGGCGAACCCTCGGCCTCGTGCCGGGGTCGTCCCTCGACGAGATCCGGCGCGCGTACCGGCGTCTGGCCAAGGCCAACCACCCCGACGCCGCCGGCGAAGGGGCCCTCCCTCGATTCCTCGCGATCCAGTCGGCATACGAAGCCCTTGCCGGCCCGCAGCGTGGCCGGCGTCCGGGCGCGCGGCCGGCTCCCGCGGCCCGCGACGACGCGTGGCGCTCGACGAGGGCGGGCGGTCGCCCGTCAGGGGCCTCCTCAGGGGCGACCTCGGGCCCGCGCAGACCCGCGGCCGGCGCGCGGCCGAGCGGCGCTCGGCCTTCCGGGTCGAGCGGAGCCGGGGCCGGGTCCGCGGACGAGACCGGGGCAGGGCGGGGGGCCACCGACGGTCCGGCCGGCCGGCGACCGAGCGGCCGGCCCACCGAAGCGGGCACGCCGCGACGACCCGGCAGCCGGCGACGGGCCCCCAATCGAGCGACACCCGGCTCGACGTCGTACGACGCCGCTGACGAGGAGCCGTTCGAGCCGGGTTGGACCGGCGCAACGTGGTACGGCGCCTCGAGCGGGACGTACTGGACGATCAACCCGAAGGAGTACGCCGATCCTCGAAAGCACGGGCCGGAGTACCAGCGACGGGCACGCCGATCCGCGTCGGGAGCGTGGATCGTCGAGGACGCGGACGGAGACGAACGTGCC
>DATAQF010000069.1:0-2876 GCA_036264795.1 Candidatus Limnocylindrales bacterium
CCGCACTCGACGATCCGCTGATCGACCTTCGTGCCGTCACTCGAGACGAACCATTTGCGGGTGTCCCAGATGTTGTGGCTTGCCTCCGCGAGGTCCGCGCCGTGCTCGAGCATCGTCCTCGTCAGGCTCTCGAGCAGGTCCCCCTTCTCGGCGAGGCCAACGGACCACGGATCCTCACGGCAGTCGCTCTCCCAGTGGCCGGTCACCGGCGCCTGGGGTGTCAGCCGGATGTCCTTGCCGGGCACGAGCGCCGACGCACGGGCGACCGCCGTTGCCCGTTCACCGGCCCGGCGAGCTGCGCCGCTACCGACGTCCGGGACGGCGAAGAAGCCCCAGCTCGAGCCGACGAGCGCCCGGACGCCGACGCCGGCGCGGTCCTCCCGGTCGAGGCTCTCGACGACGCCGTTCCGGGCGTCCATCGATTCAGTTCGGATCTCCATGACCCGCGCGTCGGCATATCCGGCGCCGGCAGCCAGGGCGGCCTCGACGGCCGCGGTCGCAACATCGTCCATGACGCAAAGGCTAGGACGCATCGGTCGTGGCTGCCTTGCGTTTTCCTCGCGTCGCGGGTTCGGCGCATTCCCACGGGGTACACGTGTCGCGGTCGGGCTGCTAACGTCACCGGCCAGTGGAGGCGCGAGCGTGATCTGTCCGAACTGCGGAACCGCGAACGAGCCGGGACGGAAGTTCTGCGGCGAATGTGCGACACGCCTGTCGATCGCGTGTCCGAGCTGCGGGACGGTGAACGCCGCCGGCGTCAAGTTCTGCGGAGAGTGTGGTGCTGCCCTCGGTGTCGAACGGACCGCCGTGCCGCGCGCCGGATCGACCGCAGGGCAGGGATTGTCGGCTCCGGGCACCCCGTCGGCCCCCGTCTCCGAGCGCCGTGTCGTCTCCGTCCTGTTCATCGACCTCGTCGGCTTCACCACGCTCGCCGAGTCGCGCGATGCGGAGGATGTTCGCGAGACCCTGACCCGCTATTTCGAGCTCGCGAGCGACGTGATCGGCCGCTACGGCGGGACGATCGAGAAGTTCATCGGCGACGCCGTCATGGCC
The DNA here is from genome assembly GCA_036264795.1 of Candidatus Limnocylindrales bacterium. GTDB lineage: Bacteria > Chloroflexota > Limnocylindria > Limnocylindrales > CSP1-4 > CF-46. Next base: position 1,054 of record DATAQF010000069.1, read on the forward strand.
GTCTGGGGCACGCCCGTCGCCCGGGAGGATGACGCGGAGCGAGCGGTCCGGGCTGCGCTCGATCTCGTCGGGGCCGTTCGCACCCTCGGGCCCGGCATCGAGTCGCGGGCCGGGGTCCTGACGGGCGAGGCGGCGGTGACGATCGGCGCGACGAACCAGGGCATGGTCGCCGGCGATCTCGTCAACACGGCCGCTCGGCTCCAGTCGGTCGCTCCGCCGGGCTCGGTCCTCGTGGGAGAAGCAACCCATCGGGCGGCGGCCAAGGCGATCACGTTCGAGGAGGCCGGCGAGCAGATCCTCAAAGGCAAGGCGACGCCGGTGCCGTCATGGAGAGCGATCCGGGTCGTGGCCGAGCGCGGCGGACGGAACCGCGTCGAGGCCCTCGAGGCGCCGTTCGTCGGGCGCGACGATGAGCTGCGGCTCCTGAAGGACCTCTTCCACGCGACCGAGCGGGAGCGGCGAACCCGGCTGGTCTCGGTCGTCGGCCCCGCCGGAATCGGCAAGAGCCGCCTGGCCCGCGAGTTCCTGATCTACATCGACGGTCTCCTCGACGCCGTCTGGTGGCACGACGGCCGGTGTCCTTCCTACGGCGATGGGATCTCCTTCTGGGCGCTCGGCGAGATGGTCCGCGGCCGGGCCGGCCTGCTCGAGACCGACGACGAGGCCACGACCCGGGCGAAGCTTGGCGAGACGCTGGCGCGCCATGTCCCGGACGTCGAGGAGCGCCGCTGGATGGAGCGCGCCCTGCTGGCCTTGCTCGGGGTGGAGTCCGGCGCCAGTCCACAGGAGCTCTTCGGCGCCTGGCGGACCTTCTTCGAGAGGCTGGCCGCGAGTCAGCCGGTGGTCATGGTCTTCGAGGATCTCCATTTCGCCGACAGCGGCCTGCTCGACTTCATCGACCATCTCCTGGAGTGGAGCCGGGGTGTGCCGATCTACGTCGTGACGCTGGCCCGCCCGGAGCTCCTCGAGCGGCGGTCGGGCTGGGGCGCCGGCCAGCGCAACTTCACGTCGATGACCCTCGACCCGCTTGGGCCCGCCGCGATGCGGGAGCTCCTGGCGGGCCTCGTCCCGGGCCTTCCCGATGTCGCGACGAACGCGATCGTGTCGCGGGCCGACGGAGTCCCGCTCTACGCCGTCGAGACGGTCAGGATGCTGCTTGCCGACGGCAGGATCGCCCTGAGCGACGGCGCCTATCGGCCGGTCGGCGACCTGACGAACCTGGCCGTGCCCGAAACGCTCACGGCCCTCATCGCATCACGCCTGGACGGGCTCGAACCCGCGGATCGGGCCGTGATCTCCGATGCGTCGGTCATCGGCCAGAGCTTCACGCTCGCCGGGCTGGCGGCCGTCTCGGGCGTGGCACCGGATGAGCTCGAGCCGCGGCTTCGAACGCTCGTCCGGCGAGAGATCCTCACCCTCGAGGCGGATCCCCGCTCGCCGGAGCGCGGTCAGTACGCGTTCGTCCAGGCGCTCATCCGGGAGGTCGCCTACCACACGCTCGCCCGTCAGGATCGCAAGGTCCGGCATCTCGCGGCGGCGCGATTCTTCGAGGCACTCGGGTCCGACGAGCTGGCGGGTGCGCTCGCCGGCCACTATGTCGCGGCCCACGACAACGCGTCGGAGGACGCCGAGGCGCAGGCCTTGGCCGGCCAGGCGCGGCTGGCCCTGCGGGGTGCCGCCGAACGGGCGGCGGCCCTCGGCGCCCACGATCAGGCGCTGGCGTTCTATCGCCAGGCGATCACGGTCACCACCGAGCCCAGCGACCTCGCCGATCTCCATGAGCGGGCCGCCCGTGCCGCGTCGATCGCCCTGCATGTGGATCA
>DATAQF010000248.1:0-10254 GCA_036264795.1 Candidatus Limnocylindrales bacterium
CGCGGACGCTCAACGCGGCCCTGCGAGGTGGAGCGGGCGCTTCCTGTTCACCGCACAGAGAACGTCGCGGGTCGCGCCGGCGCGCGGGGCTGCTCAGCCTCGCGCGGTGATCCTGTTCTCTCTGGACAGAGGCATGCCCCGATACACGAACCTAGCGGCGGCCGCCGGTGAGCCGGAGCAGGAAGAAGAACAGGTTGATGAAGTCGAGGTAGAGCCGGAGAGCGCCGATGACCGCGCCCTTCTCGACCGAGCCGGTCGCGGCCGCGATATCTCCGCTCTGGATGCGCTGGACGTCATAGGCGGTGAGCGCGGTGAACAGCACGACGCCGATGATCGAGATCACCAAGGACAGGCCGGTGCTCTGAAGGAAGAGGTTCAGGAGCATCGCGACGAACAGGCCGATCAGGCCCATGAAGAGAATCCCGCCGATGTTGGCGAGTGAGCGCTTCGTCACCGCACCATAGACGGCGGCCGCCCCGAACATCGCGGCAGCGCTGACAAAGGCCGTCACGACCGACGCTCCGGGATAGAGCTGGACCACGATGCCCACCGTCAGGCCGAGCGAGGCGGCGTAGACGAAGAACGCACCGAGCGCAGCGGTCGCACTCAGCCGGCTGATCGCGCCGCTGATGATGAGCACGAGCGCCAGCTGGGCAATGATGACCAAGAGGAAGGACTGTCCGGCCAGCCTGGTCAGCGTCGGCGACGACTGGACCACGGCCGCGACGCCGGCCGTCAGCAGCAGGCCCGCGAACATCCAGCCGAAGGCGTGGGTCAGGAGGCGTTGGGCGAGCTCGGCCGACGGCCGAACCCCGAGCTGGGACGGCGCGGTGCCGTACGGATTCTGGTTCATCATGGCTGACTCCTTGTGATGGCGGCGGGCCGCCGGTCGGTTCGGGAAGGTGGCGCCGATCTGGACTCGGCCTGCTCGGCGGCCCGAGCGAGAACCCACAGGAGATCGGCCAGACGGTTGAGGTACGGTAGCAAATGGGGGCCCGGGATCAGCCCCTCCGCACGGAGCGTCACGGCCCGTCGCTCGGCCCGTCGGACGATCGTCCGGGCGAGCTCCAGGGCGGCGCTCGTCGGCGTCTCTCCCGGGACGACGAACTCGGTCGGCATCACGATGTGAGTCTCGGCCTCGCGGAGCATGACCTCGAGCCCGTCGACCATCTCGGGGCCGACGCGACTCACGCCCTCGCGCTGGCGCTCCCACGCCGACGGCTCGGTGGCAAGCTCGGCGGCGGCGACGAACAGCTCGCGCTGGATCCGGAGGATCAGCTCCGGGAGCTCGCCGAAGCCGGCCGCCAGCATGCCAAGGCCGTCCCGAACGCCGAGCTGGGCGCGGGCCATGCCGAGGGCCGCGACCGCTTCGTCGATCGTTCCGAAGGCCTCGGTCCGGAGATCGTCCTTGGAGATCCGCTGGCCGCCGAACAGCAGGCCGGTCGTGCCATCGTCACCGCGCCGGGTGGCAACGGCCGATGCGAAGGGCGGCGTGGGGTCGGGCTCGTTCACCGAAGGGTCGGCTCGATCACCACATCAGGCCGGCGTCGCGCGGGTCCCAGCGCTCTGCCAGCAGGGTGACCTTGACGTCGTGCTCCACGACGGACTCTGCCTGCTCCTTGACCTGCTGGATCATCGATCCGGCGTACGGGCAGAACGGAGTCGTGAGGATCATCTTGATCTCGGTCGAGTCGCTGCCCAGGATGATCTGCTTGATGAGGGCAAGCTCGACGACGTTCATTCCGATCTCAGGGTCGACGACCGCTCGGAGGGCGTCGAGGATCGCGAGCTCCGTGGCGCGGCGCTGAGGATCGAAGGCAGCCGGCGCGAGAGGATCCGGGTTCGGCGTAGCAGGCGACGCGTCGCCGGCGGCATTGGCCGCGGTCGGCGACGGGGGGTTCGGATCCGTTCTGGTGTCGGTCATCGGCTCGATGCTACCACCGAGCCCGAAAACGGCTCACGGCAGCCCTGGCTCGAGGCCGGCGCGTCAGCTCGCGGCGGCCGCGACCTTGATCACGACACCGGGCAGGCGGTACTGCCGGGGCAGCCCGGCGGCTTCGGCCTCGCTGTAGCCAGGCCCGACCAGGGAGCCGTCCGGCTCGAAGTAGTCCGCGTATCGATCGCGGTGCTCGGCCGCGTAAGCGTACGCGGCGGCAATCCCGACCCGCTTGAGCTCGGGATGGTCCTTCGCCAGCCGCGTCAGGTCGTAGCCGTTGCTCCGAAGCTCGAGCAGCTGGCGGACCGTGATCCGGGAGCCGTAGCAGAAGGGCTCGCCGTTCATGACGAGCGGATCGACCTTGACCCACTTGATCGTCATCGATCAGGCACCCTTGTAGATGAACGCGAGCACGGGGTTGCGCTTTCGGGCGTCGCCGGCGATCCGGCGGTGCCAGCGGAACCGCTCGATCATTCCGTCGATCGTCGTGTCGACGAGGCCCATCTCCTGTCGCGGCAGGATCGCCCCCACCGCCGCTCGGACCCCCTCGGCGAGATTCACGAGATCGTCCATCGGCACCTTTCGCCGTCGATACATCGGCGGCACAGCCTCGGCGAAGACGATGGCCCGCTCGGGGTTCCCGTCGGCCAGCGCCTCGACGACACGATCCACCAGCACGGCCGAGTCGCGAAGGAACCGCCGCATCCCGATCTCGTCGTACCGCTCCCGCAGGGTCGGATCGCGATCGATCGCGATCTCGAGCGCCCGAATCGCGACGCGCTCCCGATTCGCGTGGGCGCGGGCGGCGACCGGCGGAAGACCGACCGTTCGGTCGACAGGCGGCAGGCCGAGCGATGGGTGACTCACGTCGCGAGTCTAGCGTGCGCCCCGGTGAGCCGCCACGACCTCGCCGGCGACGCGGAACGAGGCGTCGCGCGGGGTTTCGACGGCCAGCCGATACGATGCGCCGACGATGACGATGCCCCTCGAGCCCGGTGAGCGACGTCCGACGGACGGACCCGACCGGCCCGATCGCCCGCAGCTCGACCGGCCGCCCGGCGACCGCTACCGCTCCTCTCGCGACGCCGCGCTCACGCCCGGTCGGTTCGAGCGGGTGCAGGCGCCGCTGGCCGTGGCGATCGGGGGTGTCGTCGCGTTCGTCCTCCTCGGCGGCGTGCTCGCCGTGACGGCGGGCCTGATCGTCGTGGCCGGCGCGATCGGCTGGCTGACCGGCCTCCTCGTCCGTCCGCCGTTGCGCGCCGCGGCGATCGCGGTCGGAATCGTCGTCCTCGGGCTGCTGGGCGTCTGGCTGTTCGGCCGGTGGGAGGGCGGCGTCCTCGACCCCATCGACTACCTCGCCGAGGTCGAGGGCTTCGTCGTCCCGATCGAGCTGCTCGTGGCCGGCGCGCTCGCGGCCGCCGCGTCCCGATGAGCGACAAGGGACCCACCGGCGTCCGGTTCCGCCGGCCGGCCGAGGCCGATCACGCGCCGATCGTCCGCCTCGTCGACGAGTGGTGGGGCGGTCGCCGGATGAGCGGGCTGCTCCAGCGCGTCTGGTTTCAGCATTTCACCGGCACCTCGTGGATCGCCGAGGACGACGATCGCCACCTGCTCGGCTTCCTGATCGGCTTCGTCAGCCCGGACGACCCGACGGTCGGCTACGTGAAGATGATCGCCACGAATCCCAACCAGCGACGGCGGGGCGTCGGCGCGGCGCTGTACCGTCGGTTCTTCGGCGATGTCGCGAGTCGTGGCGTGCGGCGGGTCGAGGCGATCACCTGGCCGGGCAACCGGCAGTCGGTCGCGTTCCACAGGTCCGTCGGATTCCGGCTCACGGATGGGCCGGGGACGCAGAACCTGTACGGATCGCCCGCGTTCCCCGACTACGACGGCGAAGGCGAGGATCGCGTCCTGTTCGTGCGGGAGATCGGCCCCGAGGACAGCCTGGTCGAGGACTGACGTCGGACCCCGATCAGGAACGCGCCTTGGCCTCTCCTGCCCGATCCGGCCGACCGGCCGCGTCGCCCTCGATCTCCGCATCGATCGCCACCGGTGAGAGCTGCTCTCGGAGGAGGCGCCCGAACCGCGCGGGCCGGTCCGCCTCCAGGACGGCGTCAAGCCATCGCCGCAGCAGCGTCTCGCCCTCGTGGTACACGAATACGTACGTCCGCCAGAGCGGATGCTCGATGAACTCGAGGCGCTTCTCCGCGAGCGGTCGACTCAGACGGCCCGCCCGCTGGAGGTAGGCGAGGGTCTCGTCGTGGGTCGCGCCGTCCGCATGGCGGAGGAGGGCGGCGTTCACCCGCACCTCCGCGAGCCGCCGGCGCGGTCCCCGCATCGCAGCCATTCGCGTCGCGGATTCACGGGCGGCGGCCGGATCCGCGGCGACCGGAAGGCCCGCACGCTCGAAGAGCTCGACGAGCAGGTCCGGTTCCTGGGCCGGCGGAGCCGCGAAGCCGAACCCGACGTCGGCGAGGCCCTCGCTGACGAGGCACTCCGGCGCGTTGATGAGGAGGAGACTCGTCTCGAGACGGCCGGCCTCCTCCACGAGGGTGGCCTCCTTCCACGCATGCTCGAGGTGATGACCGGGGAACGTCTCGTGCGCGATCGTGTGGATGAGGTCCTGCGCCCGGATCGGAAGGTCCGTATTGATGTCGACCCGGGAACGGAGGCCGCCGTCGTACCAGTTGTAGCCGGACCACGGCTGGCCCGTGACAAGCCGCACGCGAAGGTCCTCACCCCGCGGGATCCCGAAGGTCGCCTCCGCGCGGGTGCGGTATTCGCCGACCAGCCAGTCGATCGTGTCGCGGAGTCGGTCGACCGGAATCTCGAAGCGCGAATCCCACGTCTCCAGTCGCTCGTCGACAGGCCCGGTACCCGGCAGCAGGGCGTCGAGCTCGGCAGCCGCCCGATCGAACATCGCCTCATCACGACGCTGCGGACTCCAGGCGAACAGTCGGTTGACGAGCTCGAGATAGGGCAGGTTCGTGCCGCCGAGGATCTCGGCCTGTGTCCGGAGGGCGATCAGCTGGTGGGTCAGCCAGTCGCGTCGGTCGGGCGCATCGACCTCGGCCGGCAGGCGATCGAGGAGGCGAGCCGCATCGTCGGCCAGGCTCGCGGGACGGCGGAGCTGCTCCGTGTCGACCTGAGCCTTCAGATCGGCGGGCCCGAAGTAGGCGTCCACGGTGCCGGGGATGTGCTGATCGAGACGCAGCGCCAGCAACAGGTAGTCGCGAGCGATCGGATCCGGATCGCGGACGTGGCGCCGGCCGCCGACGGCCAGCGTCGTGGCGCCGTCGGCCGCTCCGTTGCGGGCGACCGTCACGTGACGCGGTCCCCGGGGAGCGTCCCCATCCCCTGGCCCGGCGCCATCCCGCGCTCCTCGCCGAGGAACGGCATGCCCTGCCGCTCGACCGCGTCGAGGCTCATCCGCAGGGCCGAGGTCTTTGCCTCGGCGACCTCGCGGACGTAGGCGGCCTCCTCATCCCGAGTGAGCGGCCGGCCGCGAACGATCTGCTTCGGCTTGCCGACCATCAGCCACGCCAGGTGGTAGCGATCCATCGAGCCCCAGGCGGCGACGAGGAGGTCGTCGCTCAGCTGGAGCCACGTCTGGAGCGCTCGAAGCGATGGATCCTGCTGGAGACGCGCACCCTCCTCGACGAGCTGGCGGGTCCGGGCGATGAGCTCCTCGCGGGTCATGGCGCGCCCCGGATGAACGACTCGCGTTCGGCACGGGCGCGAAGCGTCCACTCGCCGGGGCGGCCTGAGCCGATCGGCTCATCGGCGAACCGGGTCACGGGCAGGATCCCGGCCACGCTGCTCGACAGGAACGCCTCGTCGGCTTCGTGCAGGTCGCGGGTCGTCAGCAGACCCTCGACGGGGCGCAGCCCAACCGCGCTCGCCCAGCGCAGGATCCAGTCGCGGGTCGTGCCGGGCAGGATCGCGCACGCCAACGACGGGGTGGCCAGCTCGTCGCCGCGTAACACGAACAGGTTGGCGGATGTTGCCTCGGAGAGATAGCCGTCGATCGTGAGGAAGACTGCGTCATCCGCGCCCGCGGCCCGCGCCTCCACTCGGGCGTAGACGTAATCGGCACGCGAGGTCGTCTTCAGCGCGGAGAGTGGATTCTCCGGATCGCGCCGGACGCTGCTCGCGACGAGATGGAGGCCGACCTCCAGGTGGGAGACGGGGGTCGCGGGGACCGGCCACGCCTGGACGACGATCGTCGGTGTTGGTCGCTCATCCGGCGGGAGCAGCCCTCGGCCGTAGAACGCCCCTCGCGAGATCGTGATCCGGATGCTGGCATCGCCATCCGGTTCGGCCAGCCCCTCGGCCAGCAGGATCTCGTCGATCGCACCGCCGACGGTCGCCTCGACATCGTCGGGGAGTGGGATCGCCAGCCCCGCAGCCGATCGCCCCAGGCGGGCGAGGTGCTCGGCCAGCTCGGTCGCCCGGCCGCCGCGGGCCCGCAGCGTCTCGAAGATCCCGTCGCCGAGCTGGAAGCCCCGATCGAATGCCGTGAGCACCGGCTCGGAGGCGGGAACGACGGCGCCGTTCACCCACACGTGGCCGGGCGAACCCGCTCGCGGCGCGGTCACCGCGGTTCGGCCTCGCGGGCGCCGATCGCCCCCAGCGGACCGCGCGCCTTCGCCACCGTCTCGTCCCATTCCGCACCCGGCTCGCTCCGCCAGGTGATCCCGCCGCCCACGTGGAGCGACAGGCGCGTTCCATCGGCGACGAACGTCCGGATCAGGATCGAGGTCGCCATCGCGCCGTCGGGTCCGATCCAACCCAGCGCTCCCGTGTACGGTCCGCGACGGGTCGGCTCGAGCTCGCGCAGGATCTCCATCGCCCGGATCTTCGGGGCGCCCGTGATCGATCCGCCGGGAAACGCGGCACGCAGCAGGTCGAACGGATCGCGGCCCGGGGCGAGCTGTCCCGTGACGGTCGACACGAGGTGCTGGACGGCGGCCGTGCGCTCCAGGCGGCAGAGTCGCGGCACTCGAACGGTTCCGGGAACGCAGACGCGTCCGAGGTCATTGCGCAGCACGTCGACGATCATCACGTTCTCGGCTCGGTCCTTCGCGGACGCGAGGAGCTCGCGGGCGAGCGCCCGATCCTCCTCGGCCGTTCGGCCGCGCGGCCTGGTTCCCTTGATCGGATCGGTCGAGACCGCGCCCGCCGACGAAACGGCGAGGAACGGCTCCGGCGAGGCCGACAGGATCGCCCGTGGCCGCGCCGGAGCGCTCCCCAGCACGGAACGGTGACCCGGCGATCCGCGACCGAGATCGAGATAGGCCGAAAACAGGGCCGGATCGCCGGTCCGCAACCGCCGATACAGGGTCCACGGGTCGCGATCGAACCGCGCGGCCAGCCGCCGCGTCAGGTTCGCCTGGTAGAGGTCGCCGCGGGCGATCCGCTGCCGAATGGCCTCGACACCGGCCTCGTATGCCGCTCGGTCGAGGGACGACGTGAACACGAGATCCGGCTCGGGCTCGTTGCCGGCGTGGGCCGCGCGGGCGGCCCCCTCACCGTCGGCGCTCCCGAACGTGGCAAGCGTCGCGGATCGTCGCGCTGGCCGGAGGCGGGCTCGGACGTCGCCCAGCCGACGCTGAAGCCGGGCCGGATCGCCGTCGAGCGCTCGACCCGCCAGCCACGCGCCGCCGGTCCGGCGATCCCAGGCGATCACCCAGTCGTGCAGGGCGAGGCGGAGAACCGGCAATCCCTGGTCATCGGGCGGCGGCGCCGGCAACCGCTCCAGCTCGTCGCCAAGCTCGTAGCCCAGAAAGCCGACCAGGCCGCCGAGGAACGGCGGCGCATCGGGCGTCCCGACCTGGCGTTCGGGCTGGTCGGGAGCGAGCCGCGCCAGCAGCCGCCGGGCGACCGCGAACGGATCGCCACCGACCGCAGGCTCGGCGAGCACCGCCACCGGGTCGGCCGTCAGATAGCTCCAGCGCGCGTTCCGGCCGGGTCGCGCGCTCTCGAGGAGCGCGAGGCCGGGCACATCGCGGAAGGCCTCCGCAACGTCGATCGGCCGCGCTGACGCGACGTCGGGGAGTGGCTCGAGACGGACTGCCAGCGCGGAAGGCCGCCCGGAGACGGAACGCGCACTCGCGGCGTGGATCACCCGGCGATGATAGGGACAGACGGTCGAGACGGCGCCTGCCGATCGCCGAACCCGGGAGGAGGTCTCGTTCGTGAGGGCACGTGACCTGGGGATCGTCATCGGCCGAGGCCGGCCCGGGCCGGCCAACGCGATCACCGACGTCGCGGGCGTGACCGTCGGGCACACGACCCTCATCCGCGGCGACGGGCCGCTCGTCGTCGGCGAGGGACCCGTTCGAACGGGCGTGACGATGATCGTGCCGCACGACGGCGACGTGTTCACCGAGCCGCTCTTTGCGGGCAGCCACACGCTCAACGGCAACGGCGAGCTGACGGGTCTCGAGTGGATCCGCGAGGGCGGCCTCCTCACGGGCCCGATCGGGATCACGAACACCCATTCGGTCGGCGTCGTCCGGGACGGGATCATCCGCCACGCCGTGCGCAGGCTGCCGTTCGGGACGTCGTACTGGGCACTGCCTGTCGTCGGCGAGACCTGGGACGGGCTGCTCAACGACATCGACGGCTTCCACGTGAGCGCGGATCACGTCGACCAGGCCCTGGCGGCCGCCGGCGGGGGCGCGGTGGAAGAGGGCGGCGTCGGCGGTGGAACCGGCATGGTCTGCCATGAGTTCAAGGGCGGGATCGGGACCGCTTCCCGGGTCGTCGACGCCGCCTGGGGCGGGTTCACCGTCGGGGTCCTCGTCCAGGCGAACTACGGCCGCCGCGACTGGCTGCGGGTCGACGGCGTCCCGGTCGGCGAGGCCATTCCCGTCTCGGAGATCCCGAGCCCGTATCCGCCCGGCGACGAGGCGCCTCCTTCACTCGTGCCATCGCCCCCGCCCGGTTCAGGCTCGATCATCGCGATCGTGGCGACGGACGCCCCGCTCCTCCCCCATCAGTGCGAACGGCTGGCCCAGCGGGCGGGCCTCGGAATTGCCCGGATGGGCGGCACCGGCGCACCGTCGAGCGGCGATCTCTTCCTGTGCTTCGCGACGGGCAACCGATCTCTCCCGCGGACGACGTTCCGATCGGATCCCCGGATCACGTCCGACATCCGTGTTCTCAACGACTTCGCGATCGGCGCGCTGTTCGACGCGGTGATCGAGTCGACGGAGGAATCGATCGTCAACGCCCTCGTCGCGGCCGAGACGATGACCGGCCGCGACGGCATCACGGCGTACGCCCTCCCGCACGATCGACTCCTCGAGACGATGGCCCGGTTCGGGCGAGGCCCGGACCGAGTCGTCTGACGGCGGCTCGCCGGCGCCGCCTACCGTCTCGCGCGCCGCGCACGCGCCCGGGCGCCGCGCCGCGCCCCGCGCCCCGCGCCCCGCGCCGGCGCGTTCCGGCCCGCGTCCCGCGCCCGTCCCGAAACTGTCAAATGCTCGCCACCCGGTCGTTCGGCGGCAGATCGGCGGAACTCCGGTCCGGAGTTTGCCGTCGACGGCTAACTCGGCCTCTGGTGCGGCCTCGAAGTGCGACGAACGCCCGCCTGGCGATCGAATGACAATGTTCGTGGGGAGCGCGGCGGCGGGACGGCGCGGCAGCGGGGCGGCGCGGCGGCGCGGCGGCGCGGCGGGTCAGCCGGCGGCGACCGGCACGGGCTTCTCGATCGGCATCCCGACCATGGAGCCCCATTCAGTCCACGACCCGTCGTAGTTGCGGACCCGCTTGTAGCCGAGCAGCTCGTGCAGGACGAACCACGAGTGCGACGATCGCTCGCCGATCCGGCAGTAGGCGATCACGTCCTTGTCGGAGGTCACGCCCTTCGCCTCGTAGAGGTCCGCGAGCTCGTCGCGGCTCTTGAACGTGCCGTCCTCGCGGACGGTCTGGGCCCATGGGATCGACGCGGCGCCCGGGATGTGGCCGGCCCTCTGCGCGGTCTCCGTCATGCCGGGCGGAGCGATGATCTCCCCATTGAACTCGGCGGGCGAGCGGACGTCGACGAGGGCGAAGTCGCTGGCACCGAGCCGCGGCAGGATGTCGTTCTGAAATGCCCGAAGGCTGAAATCGGGCTCGGGCAGCTGGTACCCGGTCGGGGTCACCGCCGGCGCGTCGGTCGAGAGCGGCAGCCCGTTGTCGAGCCAGTACTTGCGCCCGCCGTTGAGGATCCGGACGTCGCGATGGCCGAACAGCTTCAGCTGCCAGTACGCCCACGCCGCGAACCAGTTGTTGTTGTCGCCGTAGAGGACGATCGTCGTGTCGGGGCCGAT
>DATAQF010000297.1:0-4485 GCA_036264795.1 Candidatus Limnocylindrales bacterium
ACGCCGTCCGCGTAGGCGGCGAAGTTCTCGGCAAACATGCGGGCGATTGCCCGGGCCTGGCGATCGTAGGCCTCGGTGTCCGGCCAGGTCGCACGCGGGCGGAGGAGCTCCGTCGGCACGTCCGGACACGACGTCGGGACCTCGAACGCGAACAAGGGGTCCGTCACGGTCTCGATGCCGTCGAGGCGGCCGTCGAGCGCCGCCCGGACCATCGAGCGGGTGTGATTGATGTTCAGCCGCTCCCCGGTGCCGTACGGCCCGCCCGTCCAGCCGGTGTTCACCAGCCAGACGCGGACACCGTGCCCGTGGAGCCGCTCCGCGAGCATTGCGGCGTACTCGCCGGGATGACGGGGCATGAACGGGGCACCGAAGCACGCGGAGAACGTCGCCTGCGGCTCCTTGACCCCGATCTCCGTGCCGGCCAGCTTCGCGGTGTAGCCGCTGATGAAGTGGTACTGCGCCTGATCGGCCGTCAGGCGGCTGATCGGCGGCAGGACGCCGAACGCGTCGGCCGTGAGAAACACGATGTTTGTCGGATGGCCGGCGATCCCCGTCGGATCCGCGTTGCCGATGAAACGAAGGGGGTACGCGCCCCGGGTGTTCTCGGTGAACCGCTCGGAATCGAGGTCGAGCTCGCGCGTCACCGGATCGAGATCCACGTTCTCGAGAACCGTCCCGAATCGCCGGGTCGTGGCAAAGATGTCGGGCTCATACATCGGAGAGAGGCGGATCGTCTTCGCGTAGCAGCCGCCCTCGAAGTTGAACACGCCGTCCGGGCCCCAGCCGTGCTCGTCGTCTCCGACCAGGCTGCGGAGCGGATCGGCCGAGAGCGTCGTCTTTCCCGTCCCGCTCAAGCCGAAGAAGACGACGGTGTCGCCGTCCTTGCCGACGTTCGCCGCGGAGTGCATCGGCAGCACGCCTTCGTCGGGCATCAGGTAGTTCATGACCGTGAACGCGGACTTCTTGATCTCGCCGGCGTACTCGGTCCCGACGATGAGGATCTCCATCCGGGCGAGATTGACGAGGATCGCGGTGCCGGTCCGGGTGCCCTCCGTCGCGGGGTCGGCCTGGAAGGACGGCACGTCGATGATCGTGAAGTTCGGGGCGAAGCCCGCGAGCTCGTCGGTCGATGGCTGCCGGAAGAGGTTCCGGGTGAAGATGCTCGCCCAGGCGGTCTCGGTGTAGACCCGCAGGCTGCGCCGATGTGCCGGGTGCGCCCCGATGAAGCAGTCCTGGGCGTAGAGGGTGCGGTCGGCGAGGTATGCCATCAGGCGAGCCCGGATCCGATCGTAGTGCTCGAGGGCGATCGGGTGGTTCACCTCGCCCCACCAGATCTTCTGGGCGGAGCCGGGCTCGCGGACGATGAACTTGTCCTGCGGGGACCGGCCCGTGTGCTTGCCGGTCCGCACGACCAGCGGTCCTTCGGCGGCGATGACTCCCTCGCCCGAGCGAACCGCGTCCTCGTAGAGCTCGGCGACGGAACGGTTTGCGCGCAGCGCCCCGCCGATCGGCGCCATCGGCTCGACGGGGTTGGTCACAGGACGCGTCGTCGACTGGGTCATTGGCTCGACTCTCCTTAGGCGCGGGCGATCTCGTTCGATCGACCGGCCGCGCGTGGCTCGCGGTCCCCCAGGGGAGAGCGAGGAGTCGGCTTTCGCAGTCGTGTTGCCGGGGCATCGTACCGCAACCCGGCTGCAACTGGCCCGCAACCCGATGGTCCCGCCTCTTGCAGCCGGGTGTCAGGTGCCGCAGGCAGGCGTCCGGGGGCGATTCGTACGAATCAGGTTCCGTCCAGCGCCTGCCGCAGGTCGTCGATCAGGTCGTTGACGTTCTCGATGCCGACCGACAGGCGGACGAGCGCTGGATCGACCTCGAGGGCGGAACCGGCCACCGACGCATGAGTCATCGTCGCCGGCACCTCGACGAGGGACTCCACGCCGCCCAGCGATTCAGCCAGGGTGAAGAGGCGCGTGGCTTCGGCGATCCCGATCGCCCGCCGGCTCGCGGAGGCGCCGCTCGCCGACGCACGCGGAACGAACGACACCATCCCGCCGCCCGCCCGCATCTGACGCCCCTCGCCGACCAGGTTTGCTCCGGGATGGGCGTGGGGACCGTCGGCGAGGCCGGGATAGAAGACCCGGGCGATGTCCTCGCGGGAGGCGAGGTACCGCGCGATGGCGGTCGCATTGGCGACATGGCGATCCATCCGGACGTGGAGCGTCCGGAGGCCGCGAAGCACGAGGAAACAGTCGAGCGGTCCGGGCACGCCGCCCATCGCGTTCTGCAGGAAGCGGAGGCGCTCTCCGATGGCATCGTCGCGGGTCACGGCGACGCCGACGATCGTGTCCGAGTGGCCACCTAGATACTTCGTGGCCGAATGGAACACGATGTCGGCGCCCAGGACGAGAGGGTTCTGGAGCGCTGGCGAGGCGAACGTGTTGTCGACGACGAGCAGCGGGCGGGCGACGCCCGCCTCCTCGGCTCGACGCCGCAGTGTCTCCGCGGCGGAGGCGATGTCGGTCAGCTTGAGATTCGGGTTCGACGGGCTCTCGAACCAGACGAGCCGGGTTCGAGCGGTGAGCTGCTCCCAGAGCTCGTCCGGACCTGCCGAGAGGTCGAGGAAGCGGGCCTCGGCGGCGCCGCTCGGCCGGTGGACGCGCTCGAGATAGCGGTACGTTCCGCCGTAGACGTCGTCGCCGACGACGATCTCCTCGCCACTCGTCGCCAGCTGGGCGATGGCCGCAGTCGCAGCCGAGCCGCTGGCGAACGCGATCCCGTGCTTGCCACGTTCGAGCGCGGCAACCGCGCGCTCGAGACGCTCGCGGGTCGGGTTCGCGCTCCGCGCGTAGTCGTAGCCGCGACGTGGCCGGTCGACGCCGTCCTGGGCATACGTCGATGTCTGGTAGATCGGCGGCGCGACCGCGCCGGTCAGCTCATCCGGCTCGGCGCCGGCGTGGACGGCCAGGGTTTCGAAGGCATCGCCTTCGGCGGGATCACTCACGCTCGAATGATGTCATCCCTCGCAGCCGCGGGCCGGGTAAGTCCGGGGTGAGGGCTTCGTGACACCGTGTCACGCGATGCCGCACCGAAACGGATCCGGAATCGCCCTGCTCGCGGACCCGACGCGCCGCCAGATCGTGGCGACCCTGGCCGTTCGCGCGCAACGGTCGTCCGAGCTGGCCCGGAGGATGGCGATGAGTCGCCCCGCGATGTCACGCCAGCTGCGGCTCCTGCGGGAGGCGGAGCTGGTCATCGGGCGGCGCGACCCGATCGATCGTCGTCAGCGGTTCTATTCGGTCAACGCCCGACGTGTGGGTGCAATTCTTGCGTGGCTCGCCGGGACCGAGATCGGGAGACCCTCGAGAGATCCGAGCGCGGCCGCCGGGATCCTCGGACCCATGGCCGAGGGCGGGGACATCCCGCCCGACCCCGATGGCGATCATTAACCGAAACCGGAACCATCGCCGCGATTGGGCGAGGTTGGCGTCCGCCGTCGAGGTCTCGTCGCGCAGGCGCCGGCCGAGAGGCCGCGCATCCGTTGCGGCCCTCCCGGCGCTCCCGGGCCGATTTAGCGATCGTTAACCGAAGCGAAGCGATCGTCGCGATTGTGGGCGAGGTTTGCGTCCGCCGTCGAGGTCTCGTCTCGCAGGCGCCGGTCGAGAGGCCGCGCGCGTCCGTCCCGGGCCTCCCGGGAGGGATTTTGCGATCGTTAACCGAAAGCAGAACGATCGTCGCGATTGGGCGACCTTTGCGTCTGCCCTCGACCTTCGGGCATCCGCGCCTGGCTCGAACAATGGTTCCGCTTGGGCGAAATCGTCGCCGAAACGGCCCAGAGGGACACCCGGCACGGCCGCCAGAGCGCGCGATCGCTCAGCCCAGGCGCGAATGGGCGAGCGACGGGCCAATCGGCGGGCGACGGCCAGCACTCGGGCGACGGACCGCCCACGGGGCGGTGCCCAACGCGCGAAGCGCCGGCCCCTCAACCATGGCCGGGTAGGTGGGTGAGGTACTCGAGCAGATCGAGCTTCGTGATGATCCCGGCCGGCTGCTCGCCGCGAACCGCGACGAGCGCGGTCGAGGGTCCCGAGAGGAGCGTGAAGGCTTCATCGAGCGTGGCGGAGGCGTCGACCAGCGGCAACGGTCCGTCCATGACCTCACCCACCGTCCGCTCGACGATGGACGGATCGCGGAATGCCCGATCGAGGAGGCTCTTCTCGTTGATCGACCCGACGATCCCCACGACCGCCTGCCCCTCGGCATCCTCGGATACGGGCATCTGGCTGATCCCGTAACGCTGGAGGGTCTCGATCGCGTCACCGACCCGCTCGGTCGTCCGAGCGATGACGACGGCCGGTCGATCCGGACCGTGGTGTCGACCGGCCAGCAGCTCTCCGACGCGGGTCACGGCGCCAGTCGTCGCGAGGAGGCCGTTCACCCGCATCCATTCGTCGTTGTAGAGCTTCGAGAGGTAGTTGCGGCCGCTGT
>DATAQF010000316.1:0-4224 GCA_036264795.1 Candidatus Limnocylindrales bacterium
GGGGGAGCGACGTCGGGCGGCGCGGACGAGGTTCGAGCCCTCAGCCGTGCCGCCCCACGACGGCTATCGAATGAACAGCGGTGCGAGAACCAACGTGATCGTGGCGAGGAGCTTCACGAGGACGTGCAGCGACGGGCCGGCCGTGTCCTTGAACGGATCGCCGACCGTGTCCCCGACGACTGCCGCGGCGTGGGCGTCCGAGCCCTTCCCGAGCATGTTGCCCTGAACGTCCTTGAGGTTGCCGGATTCGATGTACTTCTTGGCGTTGTCCCAGGCTCCGCCGCCGTTGTTGAGGACGGTCGCGAGCATGACCCCGGCGATCGTCCCGACCATGAGCATGCCGGCGACCGCCTCGGCGCCGAGCAGGAGTCCCACGATGATCGGCGTGGCGACCGCGACGACGCCCGGGGCGATCATCTCGCGGAGCGCGGCCCTGGTCGTGATGTCGACGACGCGCGCGTAATCCGGGCGCTGCGTGTAGTCCATGATCCCGGGCATGTCCCGGAACTGGCGGCGGACCTCGACGATGATCGACTGGGCGGTCGTGCCGACGGCGCGGATGGCGAGGGACGAGAAGAAGTAGACGAGCATCGCCCCGATCAGAGCCGCGACGAAGACGTTGACATTCGCGAGGTTGACGGACGTGAGCAGCGGCGCTCCGCGGTTCGTCTCGATCAGGTTGACCTTGTCGATATAGGCACTGAACAGAAGGAACGCGGCGAGCGATGCCGAGGCGATCGCGTAGCCCTTCGTGAGGGCCTTCGTCGTGTTCCCGACCGCGTCGAGGCGGTCGGTGATCTCGCGGGCGCCGGCCTCGGCCCGGCTGAACTCGGCGATGCCGCCGGCGTTGTCGGTGATCGGGCCGAACGTGTCCATCGCAAGGATGTAGGCCGTCGTCATCAGCATCGCCATCGTCGCGACCGCGGTGCCGAAGATCCCGCCGACGTCGTGCCCGGCGGCGTTCGTCAGGCCCGCCTGCGAGCCGAGCCAGTGGCTTGCGATGAGCGCGATTCCGATCGTGATCGCGGTCACGAAGGGAGTCTCGAAGCCGACCGCGGTGCCCGAGATGATGTTCGTGGCGGGACCGGTCCGGGACGCCTCGGCGATCTCGCGGACCGGGCGGAACGACCCCGCGGTGTAGTACTGGGTGATGTAGACGAACGCCACGCTGGTGGCGAGGCCGACGACGCCGGCCCCGAAGAAGTAGAGCCAGACCGGCAGGCCCGACGGAGCGTTGCCGTTCGTCTGGAGCATCACGTTCGTGCACAGGAGAAGGGCGAAGACCGACAGGATCGTCGTGACCCAGTAGCCGCGGTTCAGCATGTTCATCGGGTTCTCGTCTTCCTTGCCGCGAATGAAGAAGATCGCGACGATCGTCGAGAGGAGCCCGAAGGCGCGGACGACGAGCGGGAAGAAGATCCATGCCGTCGGGTTCGGCCAGTTGTTGGCCAGGGCGATGGCGTACACGCCGACGCCGAGGATCATCGCCCCGATGTTCTCGGCGGCGGTCGACTCGAACAGGTCCGCGCCGCGGCCGGCGCAGTCGCCGACGTTGTCGCCGACGAGGTCCGCGACGACGCCGGCGTTGCGCGGGTCGTCCTCGGGAATTCCCTTCTCGACCTTGCCGACGAGATCGGACCCGACGTCTGCGGCCTTCGTGTAGATCCCGCCGCCGAGCTGGGCGAACAGCGCCACGAACGACGCCCCGAAGCCGAAGCCGACGATCAGGAACGGCGCATCGTGGGTGGCCTGACCGCCGCCGAGGCCGCCGAACAGGCTGAAGATCCCGAACACGCCGAGCAGCGACAGGGCGACGACGAGGAACCCGGAAACCGCCCCGCCGCGCATCGCGACCTGGACCGCCTCGACGAGGCTGCGCCGCGCGGCGGCCGCCGTCCGGACGTTCGACTTCACGCTGATGTACATGCCGATGATCCCCGACGCCATCGAGCAGGCGGCGCCGACGATGAACGCGATCGCGGTCCGCCAGCCAAGGCTGAAACCGAAGACCGAGGTGTCCGCGACGTCCTTCGTCTCGAACACGGTGATGACGAGCCCGATCACCACGGCGCCGACGACGGCCAGGGTGCCGATCGTCGTGTACTGCCGGCGGATGAAGGCCACGGCCCCCTCGAAGATCGTCCCGGCGACGTCCTCCATCTCCTTCGTCCCCGTGTCCCGCGACAGGACGTCGCGTGCCAGGTACAGCGCGAACAGGACCGCGATGATGCCGGCCGGCAGGATGATCAACTGGAGCGTGTCCGCGCTCATCAGGATTGGGCTCCTCCACTCTCATTGGGCCCGGGGTCACGGATCACGCGAGCGCAACGGCGCATCGGTCCGGATTGGGGCAGGCGGCTCGAACGGGGGTTCGGCTGTCGGGCCGCGGGGAGTGTAGCAAAGCCGGGACGGCGGGTGCCGGACGAGCGACTCACGGGGTTCCCGTCCGTCGGAGTCCCACCACCTATACTGCCGGACTTGTGACCAAGAAACCCGCTCTCGGGTGTCTCCTCGAGATCGTCGAGACCCTCGTCCTCACCCTCATCATCTTTTTCGTCATCCAGACCTTCGTCGCACAGCCCTATCGCGTCCAGCAGGTCTCCATGGAACGAACGCTCGAACCGGATCAATACGTCCTGGTCGACAAGCTGACCCCGCGCTTCGATACCTACAAGCGTGGCGACATCGTCGTGTTCAACCCGCCCGCGAACTGGGTCCAAGCGCAGGGCCAGCCGTACATCAAGCGCGTGATCGGCATCGGTGGCGACAAGATCGAGCTGAAGGACGGCAAGGTGCTCGTCAACGGGACGCCGCTCCTCGAGCAGGCGTACGTCTACCAGGAGGACGGCGGAAGTCAGCCGACGGACGCCCTGATCGGCGTCGGCAGCTGGGTCGTCCCCCAGGGACAGCTCTTCCTGATGGGCGACCACCGCTCGAACTCCGCCGATTCGCGTGAGTTCGGCCCGGTTGACATCACGGCGGTGATCGGACGGGCCTGGCTGCGGTACTGGCCGATCAACACCTTCACGATCCTTCCGACACCGTCCCACCCGGAGCTCGCGACCCCCGCGCCGTGAGACGCGCCCCGTGAACGTCGCCCTGGCGGTCTTCGCCGGCGTCGCCGTCGCGGGTGCGGTGCTGGCCGTCTCCAGCCGCGATGTCCGCGCCGCCGTCCTCGGGCTGCTGATCGTCTTCCTCGCGGCGCCGCTCATCTCGAACCCGTGGCCCGACCCGCCGGCGATCCTCGGCCGGGTTGCGGCCGCGCTGCTGGCCGCCCGTCTGCTGACGATCGGGCTGCGCGGCGCGGAGGTGACCGTCGGCACGCGCATCGGCTGGCCGGCCGAGGCGCTGGCGGGCATCGCGGCAGCCGTGATCGCGTTCGGCAGTCACGGTCTCGGGGCCGCGGCCCTCGGGCCGGCCGAGGCACAGGCCGCCGGTTTCGCCCTCATCGCCCTGGGGATGGCCCCCCTCCTCAGCGGGCGGGACGTCCTCCGGATCGGCCTCGGCGCGGTGCTCCTCGTGATCGGGGCGGTCCTCGTCCGTGTCGGATTGGATGCGACACCCGGCGACGGTGAGCAGCTCGTCGTCAGCCTGCTGACGATCGGGCTCGGGGGGGCCGTCGGCGCGATCGCGGCTGCAGCCCGGGCGGCGGGCGGACTCGAGATCGCGAACGTGCCATCGAGCCGCCGTCCCCGACGCCCGCCGGACGCGCACCGGGCTGAGCCGACGTCCCCGGCCGCGGCCTTCGCACCGCCTGGCCTGGCACTCCCCGGTCCAGGTGCCCAGAGGCGACCGACCTTGCCGGGACTGCCGCGTCCGAGTTTGCCGCGTGGCCCGGGCCGGGCCGGCTGGTCGCCGCCATGGGCGAGGCGGTCCGGCACCGAGGCCTTGGGCGGTGCAGCTCGGGATGCGGATCGGCCGCGATCTCCGAGGCCGCCTGCGCGCGGGCCGGGTCTTGGTGGGCCGGGTGTCGGTAGGCCCGGTGACCGTGAGCCATCATCCCGTCCCTCGGGAGCGCCGCCATCGTCCGGGCCGCGTCCGCCGACATCGCCGCAGGATGCCGGTGGCCGCCGGAGCGGGCCGCCCCGGCCGCGACGTCAGGCACCCGACCCGCGACCCAGGCCCCGACCCGACAACGACGGGGAGCCGTCATGACCGTCGTCCCCTTCCTAGTCGTCGCCGTCCTGGCCGGCGCGGGTTCTCTCGTGCTTCGGGCGCACCGTG
>DATAQF010000037.1:0-7407 GCA_036264795.1 Candidatus Limnocylindrales bacterium
GGAGAGCCGCCTCGCCTGGCTGCCCGTCTCCGAGGCGCCGGGTCAGGCGGAGCGCGTCTTCGACCTGCTGGCGCGCCTCTCGTCGCACCCGTCGGCGCCGTTCGAGCATCTCCTCGGCGCGATCCGGCGCGACGTTCGACCGGGTGCCACCATCCTCGTCGTCTCCTCCCGCGACCCGTCGCCGTACCTCCGCCACCTGCGTCGCCTCGCGCAGGCCGGTTGGCCGGTCGTCTTCATCGGCGCGGGTCGCGACGCCGCAGCCGACGTCGGTCGGGCGCGGCTGGCGGGCCTCGCGGCGCGAACCGCCCGGCTCGACGGCCCGTGGCGAACCGCGACCGGCCTGGCGGTGAGCGGGTGACCGGGGATCGGCGGATGCGCCGGTCCGGGGACCAGGACGGAGTGCCCGTTGCAGGCGCGGGTCTCGATCCGGACGGACGCGATCGCCGCGCCCGCCGGACATCGTCGATCGTCGGCCTCGCCCCGGTGGGGCTCGTGGTGGTCGCCGAGGCCGCGTGGATCTCGGTCGTAGCCGGACTGGTCGAAGCATTCGCCTTTCACGACCCCATCCTCGGCATCCCGGCGATCGGCGCGTTCGTCGCCACCGGCATCGTCGCGGCCCGCCTGCTCGGACGGCGCCTCGGGAACGGCTGGCCGATGGCGGCTCTCGCGATCACGCTCCTCGCGGGCATCGTCGGCTGGCTCGCATCGCCGACGGCGCGGGCGAGCCTCGGCGACGGGCTGGGTCCGGCGATCGCCGCGCATCCCGGCGGCTGGCTGGCCGGCCTGGCGGTGCTCCGCGGCTTCGCCCACGCCCGACTGCCGCTCCTCGAAGGAACGATCGCCCGACTCCTCGGCCTCGGGGTTCCGGGGCTCGCCGTGTGCGCGATCCTCGGCGGCGTCATCGGCGAACCGGTCCGGGGCCGATTCCTCGCGGACACGCTCGGGGCATCGATCGTCTTCGTGGTCGCGGCCACGCTCGCGCTTGCGATGACCCGGCTCACGACCGTCGGCGGGGATGCGGGCTTCGACTGGCGCCGCAATCCGACGTGGATGCTCATGACGGTCGGCCTGCTCGTCGTGGCCGTGCTCGCGGCGATCCCCCTGTCGGTCGTCGCCGGGACCGCGATCCAGGCGGTGTTCGCGATCGCTGTCGGTCCCCTGCTCGTCGTCGGCCTCCTGACCGGGCTCGATGCAACGGTCCGCCGAATCCTCGCGCTGATCTTCGCCGCCGGAATCGCGCTGCTCGTCGTGCTCCGGCTCATCGGCGCGAACCCGGCCACGCCGAACCCGGCTCCCAGCCCCGCCGCCGGACAGGGCAGGCCGGCGGTCGTCGACCAGCTGATGACGATCAGCCTCGGCGGCCTCCTGCTCATCGGCGCCGTGATTGCCGTCCTCGTTCTGGCCGCGATCTGGCTCGAGCGGACGCGGCCGCCGGACGAGGATCTGATCGACGAATCTCGGACGATCGACCGGGGCGAGGACCAGGGCCCGCATCGCCGCCCCCGCCGCTGGGTCGGACGGCGGCGGGAGCCGAGAGATGCCGAGGCTGCCTACATCGCCCTCGACCGCGAGCTCGACCGCCACGCGGGCGTTCGCCGGATGGCGGGCGAGACGCCGGCCGAGCACGCCGCTCGGCTCCGATCCGAACGCGGCTCCCCATTATCCCTCGACCTGCTCGCCGCGGACTACGAGCTCGCGCGGTATGCCGGACGGAAGCTGCCCGCGCGGGAGGACCGTCGGGCGATCGCCCGCTGGCGACACCTCCGCCGCGTGCTCACCCGGGCGGAGGCGCGCCGGCCAGGCTGATCCGAAGAAGTCAGCCGGGGCGCGTGACGCTCCGGCTTCGGCGTCGCCGGGAGTCCGGCGCGATCGCCGCGTGCAGGTGGTGGGCGATACTGGATTCGAACCAGTGACCTCACGGATGTGAACCGTGCGCTCTAACCGACTGAGCCAATCGCCCGATCCGGGTCAGATTAGACCAGAGATGCGCGATTCGCTCAGCGAGGTCGAAGGCGACGCGCCCGCGACACCGTCGCCGGGCGGTTCAGACCCGCAGGCCCGGCCAGCGGGCGACGACCGCGTCCGGCTCGACGCCCTCGACGACGACGAGCTTCTGGCGACCCGAGGCGCCGGCCACGAGCCGTACCGACCGGCGCGAGATCCCCAGCTCGTCGGCGATCAGCCGAAGGAGCGACTGGTTCGCCGCGCCCGCGACGGCCGGCGCCGCGACGTGGGCGCGGAGGGTGCCGTCGACGACGCCCTCGACATGGTCGGACCCGGATCGTGGGGTCAGTCGGACGGCGAAGCGAACGTCGGTGTCAGCCAGGACTCAGAACAGGCGCCACAGGACGCTCAGCACGATGAGGACGATGAGTGGTGAAAGGTCGATCATGCCGGTCCGCGGAAGCGCCCGCCGGACCGGCGCGAGGATCGGCTCGGTGGCGGAGACGACGAACCCGCCGATCTGGCTCCGTCCCGCGGGATCGACCCAGGACAGGACGACCCGCCCGACGATCAGCAGCCACACCGCGATGAACGCGACCTGGATCAGGTTGCTCAGGAACACGCGCCGAGTCTAGCAGCGATCGTGGGCGATGCCCGGGGAGACGCCTCGAGTGCCAGAGGCACCGGCCCAGCCCGCGACCTTCGTGGGCGCGACCGGGAACGGCCGACCGTCAATGCCGGTGGCCGAACAGGGCCCGCCCGATCCGGACCACTGTCGCCCCTTCCTGGACCGCGATCTCGAAGTCGTCGCTCATCCCCATCGAGAGCTCGGGTCCGAGCCAGGCCGGCCCGCCGCTCCCGCCGGAGCCGACGCCGGCTCGGAGACGCTCCGCGAGCACCCGGAGCGCCACGAACGTCGGCCGCGCATCCTCGGGTCGTGGCACGAGCCGGCCGACGGTCATGAGCCCGCGAATCTCGAGCCGCGGCAGCGCGGCGATCAGCTCCGCGACCGCCACCAGCGCCGCCGGCGCGAAGCCGGCTTTCGCCGGATCGCCGTCGACGTTGACCTGGAGGAAGACCGGTACGCGCTCCTGCGGCCGTGCCTCGGCGGCGAGCCGGTCGAGGCGCACGGCCAGCTCGACCGAATCGACCGACTCGATGACCGCGAACGCGGCCAGCGCCCGCCTCGCCTTGTTCGACTGCAGCGGCCCGATCAGGTGCCATCGGGCGCCGGGGACGTCCGCGATCTTCTGCTCGGCCTCCTGGACCCGGTTCTCCCCGAGCGTGGTGAGCCCGGCAGCCACGGCGGCTCGAAGACGCTCGACCGGGACGGTCTTCGAGACCGCGACGAGGGCGACCGAGCCAGGATCGCGTCCGACGCGAGCACAGGCGTCCGCGATTCGGCGATGGACGTGGTCGCGCGCATCGGCGATGGCCGCGACGTCGCGCGGATCGACCGCGGTTGCCTCGTCCGGTGGGCTCACCACCGGAGACTACTTGCGGCGGAGGAAGCTCGGGATCTCGAGGTCGTCGGCGTCGTACGTCGGCGCGCGCTTGACCGGCACCGGCTCGCCGACGCTCCGCTCCACGCGCGGCCCGTTGACGAGCGCGGCCGCGGCGGCCCGATCGTCGCGCTCCCTGTCGACGGAGCCGTCGCCCGTCTCGAGACGCTGGCGCTCGAGCTCCTCGAGGAAGTCACGTTCGCGCGGCGCCCGAATGGATGTCGTTGCCTCGGTCGGCTGGACAGCCTGACCGTGTCGAACGGCGTCGCGCTTGCGGCTGCCGTCGAAGCCGGTGGCGATGACCGTGATCATCACCTCTTCGCCGAGCCGCTCGTTGAAGCTCGTCCCGAAGATGATGTTCGCCTCCGGGTCGGCCGCCGCGCGGATCTCCTCGGCCGCCTCGGTCACCTCGAACAGGCTCAGGTTCGACGATCCGCTGATGTTGAACAGGATGCCCTGGGCGCCGGTGATGTTGACCTCGAGCAGCGGGCTCGCGATCGCCTGGCGGGCCGCCTCGACGGCTCGATTCTCGCCGGTCGCCCGGCCGATGCCCATGAGCGCCGACCCGGCATCCTTCATGATCGCCCGGACGTCGGCGAAGTCGAGGTTGATCAGGCCCGGCATCGTGATGATGTCGCTGATCCCCTGGACGCCCTGGCGGAGGACGTCGTCGACGACCCGGAACGCGTCGATGATCGAGGTGTTCTTCTGGACGACGTCCTTGAGCCGGTCGTTCGGGATCGTGATCAGGGTGTCGACCTGGCTCTTCAGCTCCTCGGCCGACTTCTCGGCGACGAGCTTGCGCTTCGCGCCCTCGAAGCTGAACGGCTTCGTCACGACGCCGATCGTGAGCGCACCGGCCTCCTTCGCCAGCTGGGCGACGATCGGGGCGGCCCCGGAGCCGGTTCCGCCGCCGAGACCGGCGGTGATGAACACCATGTCCGAGTCGACGAGCGCCTGGGCGATCTTCTCGGTGTCCTCCTCGGCCGCCCGGGCACCGATCGTGCTGTCCCCGCCGGCGCCGAGACCCCTCGTGATCTTGTCGCCGATCCGGATCTTGTGGGGCGCATCCGACTGGAGGAGCGCCTGGGCATCGGTGTTGCAGGCGATGAACTCGACGCCCATCATCTCGGCCCGGATCATCCGGTTGACGGCGTTGCTTCCGCCACCGCCGACGCCGATGACGCGGATGAGCGCGAAGTTCTCGGAATCGGACCGCAGCGGCATCGCCATCCTCCGGGTGTTGTCGGGGCTCGTGTTCGACGGTCCCATCGGCTGGTGGCGACCGTCTGCTGGTTGGCGCGACTTCGCCGACCGGACCCGTGCGAGGATTCTCCGCCGGTCCGTCGGGTAGCGCGGAGTCTATCACCGGCCCACGACGAGGCAACCGGTCGATCTGGGCGCCCTGCGATCCTGGGCCGGCGGCCGGCCGCGACGGCTCGATGCGCTCGCGGCGCCGGCGTCAGCGGCGGCTCGCGGCGCTCACGTCAGCCGGCGAGGAAGCTCAGGAGCACGGTCCGCTCGGGATTGTCGGGGTTCGGATCGAGGAGCGCGATCGACTGCCAGGTGCCGAGCGCCAGCTGGCCACCGAGCACGGGGACGGTCAGCGTCGGCGGCACCAGCAGCGGGACGACATGGTCCGCGCCGTGGCCGGCCGAGCCGTGGCGATGCCGCCACCGGCCGTCACGGGGCAGGAGCCGGTCCAGCGTGTCCATCGCGTCCTCGTCCGAGCCCGCGCCGAGCTCGATGATCGCGAGGCCGGCGGTCGCATGGGGGACGAAGACCGAGAGCAGCCCGTCGCGCTCGGCCGCATGCTCGGCGACGAACCGTCGGCAGGCACCGGTGAGGTCCGTGAAGCCGCGGTCCGCGCCCGTCCGAACCGTGAGCTTCATCGTGTCCATGAACGCTCGGCCGCCCGTTGCCCTAGGGAAAGATGCTCCGGAGCGCGTCGCGAATCCGCGCGAGCCCGCCCATCGCCGGGGCCGACTCGTAGCGCATCGGCTCGTCATCACCGAGGGTCGACGCGCCCCACTGGAGCAATCCGACCGCGGTCGAGTAGGCCGGGTTCTGGATCGTGTCGATCAGCCCGCCGATCCCGAGCGGCCCTGCGATTCGGACCGGCATCTGGAGGACCTCGCGGGCCAGCTCCGCCGCCCCGGCGAGCTGCGCGCCGCCGCCGGTCAGGATGATCCCGGCCGGGAGCATGCCGGCCCCCCCGCGCGCCATCTCGCCGCGCATCAGCTCGAACGTCTCGCGCATCCGGGCCTCGATGATCTCGCACGCCTCGCGTCGCTGGATCGTTCGCCCCGCATCCTCGCCGAGCACGCTGACGGTGATCTCCTCGTCATCGGTGACCGACGCGAGGTTGCAGGTCCCGTGCTGGATCTTCAGCTCCTCGGCGACCTGGAGGCTCGTCTTCAGCCCGAGGGCGAGGTCGTTCGTCACGTTGTTCCCGCCGATCGGCAGGACGGCGGTCCGGAGGGGCGAGCCTTCGGAGAACATCGCGAGATCGATCGTCCCGGCACCGATGTCGGCGACGGCGACCCCGAGATCCTTCTCGGTCTCGGACAGCACCGCATCGGCGCTCGCGAGAGCCGACGCAACGAGCTCGTCGATCTTCACGCCGGAAGCGTTGACGCACTTCGAGAGGTTCTGGACCGCGGTCGCGGCGGCCGTCACGATGTGGACCTCGACCTCGAGGCGGAGCGCGCTCATCCCGAGCGGGTCCTTGACGCCCTCCTGGCCGTCCACCGTGAAGCCACGGCGCTCGACGTGGAGGACGACCTCGTTCGACGGGATCGACACGGCCCGGGCGACCTCCACCGCCCGGTTGACGTCCTCGCGGGTCACTTCCTTGCGCTGGCCGCTGACCGCGACCTGACCCGGCGAGTTCAGGCTCTGGACGTGCTGTCCGCCGACCGAGACGAAGGCCCGATCGATCTTCCAGCCGGAGAGTCGCTCAGCGCGCTCGACCGATTCGGCGATCGAGCGGACGGTCTGGTCGATGTTGACGACAACGCCCTTCTTCAGGCCCGACGATGCGACGGTCCCGTGACCCATGATCGTCATCCGACCGTCGCGGCTGACCTCCCCGATGAGGGTGCAGACCTTCGACGTCCCGACGTCGATCCCGACGAGGACCGCTTCTCTCTCCACCGTCGTCGTCCGTGCCTCCTGTGATGGTCGCGGGCTCGGCGTCCGCGGCTCGTGCTACACGAAATGGCGCCGGATGAGCGCCACGTTGTTGAAGATCCGAAAGCCGAAGTTGATCAGCGCCACAAGGTACAGGTCGAGGTTCAGCCGATCGCCGATGAACGTCAGGATGACGGCCACCAGCGCATTCGTGATGAACCCGCTGATGAAGATCCGATTGTCGTAGACGCCGTCGAGCTCGGCTCGGACAGCACCGAGCACCGAATCGAGCGCGGCGAGGATCGCCACGGCCGAGTAGCGGCTGAACTCGAAGCTGACGTTGACATTGAGAACGAGCCCGGCAAGGACGCCCACGAGGAGGCCCGCCAGGGGTAGGAACACGCCTCGCCGCCCTCTCTCCGGTGCGTTTCGGCAAGGCTACTCGACGCAAGCGGCTGCCGCCAGCCTGCCCCCGCCTGCCGGGTGGCGCCGCTCCTCACCATGCGCTCACGGGCCGGCCGATGCCGACGGCTTCGGCGTGGGTTTCGAGATGTACGTGCCGTCGTGGGCGTCCGCGAGGACGACGGTCGCAACCTCCGGCTCGCGTCCGGCGAGCAGCCCAGCCAGGAGCTGGACCTGGCCGGGGATCAGGGCGGGCGTCCGCTGGCTCACGCCGTAGAAGCCGAAGACGGCGAGCCAGCCCTTGGCCCCGCTCGATACGGTAAAGCCGCGCTCGTCCGACACGCCGACCGTCAGCTTCGCCGCCGTGCTCCCGATCTGGCTCGGCGTCAGCGACCCGAGCCGGGTGGCGGCATCGAGGTCGACCGGG
>DATAQF010000077.1:0-2015 GCA_036264795.1 Candidatus Limnocylindrales bacterium
GACGGGCGAGATGGCCAGCGCCGGGGAGCTGCCCCATACGCCGTATTACGGCTCCGTCGACTCGACGCCGCTCTGGCTGATCCTCTTCGGAGCGACCTATGACTGGACCGGCGACCGGGCATTCGTCGATCGGCTCTGGCCGAACGCCCTGGCCGCCCTCGAGTGGATCGACCGCTACGGGGACCTCGACGGCGACGGGTTCGTGGAGTACCAGCGTCGATCGGAGCGTGGGCTCCTCAACCAGGGCTGGAAGGATTCGAGCGACGCGATTCGCGATCGGAGCGGACGCGGCCCGACGATGCCGGTCGCTCTCGCCGAGGTCCAGGGCTACGTGTACGACGCGAAGCGCCGGATGGCGATGCTGGCCACCGTCCGCGGCGAGGACGACTTCGCCCGGCGACTGATGGCCGAAGCCGAAGCCCTCCGCGCTCGGTTTGAGGAGAAGTTCTGGGTCGAGGACCAGCGGTATTACGCGATGGCCCTCGACGGAGACAAGCGCCATCTGGACGCGATCGGCTCGAACGCCGGCCATTGCCTGTGGACGGGCATCGCCTCGAAGGCGCGGGCGCGGGACGTCGCCGACCGGCTGATGGGCCCGGGGATGTTCTCGGGCTGGGGGATCCGGACCTACGCCGAAGGCCAGCCGGGCTACAACCCGATCGGCTATCACACCGGTTCGGTGTGGCCTCACGACACCTCGATCGTCGCGGCCGGCCTGAAGACCTACGGCTTCGACGAGGAGTCGAACCGGCTGGTCGGGCATGTCTTCCAGGCCGCGCAGCACTTCGAGGACTACCGACTGCCCGAGCTGTTCTGCGGCTTCGACCGCGACCAGTCGCTCTTGCCGGTTCCGTATCCGGTCGCCTGCTCGCCCCAGGCCTGGGCGGCCGGCGCGTCCTTCCTGTTCCTCGAGACAATGCTGGGCCTGCGCGCCCACGCGGGGCTCGGGGAGCTGGAGCTGCGCCATCCGAACCTGCCGGACTGGATCGGCCGGGTCACGCTGAACAACCTGCGCGTCGGGGATGCCTCGGTCGACCTCCTGTTCCACCGCTGGCGCGGCACGACGAGCGCCGAGGTCCTCCGCAAGGTCGGCGACCTGTCCGTGACGATCCGGCTCTGATCCGAGGAGCCCGATGGCGACGATCGGGGAGCTGCTGGCGGACGCGACCGCGCGCCTGCGGGCGTCCGGGTCCGAGACGGCGCGACTCGATGCGGAGCTGCTCATGGGCTTCGCCATCGGGGCGGACCGGACGGCGATCGTCGCCCATCCCGACGCGCCCGTCGGCGCCGATGCCGGGCGACGGTTCGATGAGGCCGTCGCTCGCCGGGAGCTCGGCGAGCCGGTGGCGTACATCCGCGAGATCAAGGAGTTCCACGGGCTCGCCCTGTCCGTCGATGCCCGGGCGCTCATCCCGCGTCCGGAGACGGAGGCGCTCGTCGATGCCGCGCTGGTCGAGGTCATGACGCGGCTGGGTCGTCGCCCCGGGGAGGCGGGCACGGGACGCCGCGATGGGGGAGGGCCCGCGGCCGGCGAGCCCGCCGACGCCGAGCCGGTTCGCGTCGCGGACGTCGGGACCGGCAGTGGAGCGATCGCCGTGGCGCTCGCGGTGGCGCTTCGGAAGCGGCGGGTCGAGCTTGGCCGGCACGTGACGATCCTCGCGACCGATTCGTCATCGGATGCGCTCGATCTGGCGCGGGAGAATGCCGTCGGTCACGGCACCGCCGAGGGCATGCGGTTCGTCGATGCGGACCTCCTGCCGCCCGTGCTTCCGGACGGTGGCGCCCCGCTCGACGTGGTCCTGGCGAACCTGCCCTATGTCCGGACGGATGCGATCGAGAATCTCCCGATCGCCGCGTCGTTCGAGCCACGAGCCGCGCTGGACGGCGGTGACGACGGGCTGGATCCCACCAGGGCGCTTCTCGAACGGCTGCCGGAGGTGCTGGCGCCGGACGGCGTGGCGCTCTTCGAGATCGGCGCGGATCAGGGAGCGGCGGCGCCGGCGGCCGTGGCCGAG
>DATAQF010000078.1:0-11134 GCA_036264795.1 Candidatus Limnocylindrales bacterium
AGCGCGGCGATTCCCGGGTCCCCGATGCACGCGTCTCGCGGTCAGGTGACGCTCCGGCGCGTGACGCCGGCCCGATTTCGGCGCCGGCAGTCCGCCGGCGAGTGAAGACGGGAAATCCGCGACTGCACCCGCGGCTCAGATGAGGATGAGCGCTCCCTGGGCGGGCAGCTCGACCGTCCCATCCTCGAACGTCCCGGCCGCGATCTCCGGCAGCGTGAGCGGCGAGAGGCCGATGACGAGCTCGCGGTCGACCGCCAGGCGAGCCGGCTCTCGACCGGCATTGACCGCCACGAGCCCGCGCCGGCCCTCCGCCTCGCGAAGGAACGCAACCGCCTGCCCGGCAGCCGCCGCAACCCGCACGGTCCCGCGTCGGAGCGCGACGTGGTCTCGGCGCGCCCGGATCGCTGCCCGGACGAACCCGCGCGCCGCCAGGGCGTCGGGACCAGGCGAGGTCGGGTAGGCGCGTCGACAGTCGGGATCCGGTCCCCCTTCCATCCCGAGCTCGTCGCCGTAGTAGATCGATGGCGCTCCGGGCAGTGTCAGGAGCAGCAGCGTCGCGATTCGGAGGGCCGCGAGATCGCCGGCAAGCACGGTCCGCGCTCGCGGCGTGTCGTGGCTGCCGATCAGGTTGTACTGGGAGGCGGTCACCGCGGGATCGTGGAGGGAGGTCAGCCGCTCCACGCATCGCGCCAGGTCGGGGCCGTCGATCGGGTGGAGGAACCGCCGGTAGTCGGATTGGCCGTCGATCGCCTCCTGGTTCACCCGACCGCCGCTGGCGAACCCGAGGATCGCGATCCCGAGCGGGTAGTTCATCAGCGCGTCGAACCGATCCCCGACCAACCACTCCGGCGCCTCGTTCCAGATCTCACCCACCAGGTAGGCCTCGGGATTGACGGCGCGGACTCGCCGTCGGAACTCGGGCCAGAACGTCGGGTCCTCGATCTCCGCCGGAACGTCCAGGCGCCACCCGTCGATTCCCGCCCGGAGCCAGTGCTCGCCGACCCCGAACAGGTACTCGCGCACGCCCGGGTGCTCGACCCGGAGCTTGGGCAGCGACGGGATTCCCCACCACGCGCGGTAGCCGGTGCGCACGTGGCTGCCGTCCCGCCAGCCCTCGGGATACGCGTCGATGCCGCGCTGCCCGTCGCGGACATCCTCGTCCAGGTAGAACCAGTCGCGATACGGCGAGGCCAGCCCGGCCTCGATGAGGTGCTGGAACGGCCAGAAGCCACGGCCCGAGTGGTTGAAGACGCCGTCCAGCACGACGCGCATCCCGCGGTCATGGGCGGCGTCGAGCAGCTCGCGGAACGCATCATTGCCGCCGAGCAGCGGGTCGACCTCGAGGTAGTCGTAGGCGTTGTACCGATGGTTCGAGGTGGCGCTGAAGATCGGGTTCAGGTAGAGCCCGTTGATGCCGAGGTGGGCGAGGTCGTCGAGCCGATCCGCCAGGCCGAGCAGGTCCCCGCCTTTGTAACCGGCCTGCGTCGGCGGCGCGTCCCACGCTTCGAGCGGTCCGGGTTTCGGGACGCGCGGGCTCGCGGCGAAGCGGTCGGGGAAGACCTGGTAGAAGACGGTGTCCGCCACCCAGGCGGGGGGATCGGGCCGCATTGCGGTCAGTGTGCCAGCACGACGACCGCCGAGGATCGCGCCGGCCGCGATACAAGGGGGCGAATGCTCCAGAAGCCGCCGGACGGCGAACCGATCCGCTCGCGGGACGCGCTCGAGCCAAACATCGAAGAACGTCGGCCGGGCATTCGTCAGATCGGGATCGGGCTGGCCTGGCTCGGCCGCGGCGCCGGTCCAGTCGATCCTCGAACGATCAACCGGGTCTCCAGACGGCGATGCCCGGGTCGCGGATCGCGACCTTCGATCACCGACAACAGCAGCCGAACGGCCGCCTCGCCCTTGCCTCGAACCGGCTGGTGGACGGTCGTCAGCGGGGGATCCGTCGACTGGGCGAGCTCGATGTCGTCGAAGCCGACCAGGCTGATGTCGCCGGGAACGCTCGCGCCGTGACGGCGGAGCGCCCGCAGGGCTCCGATGGCGAGCGCGTCGCTCATGGCCAGGATCGCCGTGGGACGCCGGCCCTGAGCCCAGAGGTGGTCGACCGCAGCCATTCCGCCCTCGATCGTCGCCGGGGCGACCGAGACCGCGTCAGGCGCGACCTCCATGCCGGCCTCGGCCAGCGTGTCGCGGTACCCCCGCAGCCGACGGGCCACGACGCCGCCGTCGCCAGGCGTGGTCGAGCGCGGCCCATCGATCGCGAGGATCGCGACGTCCCGATGTCCCAGCTCGATCAGGTGTGCCGCGGCGAGCCGGGCGCCGCCCTCATCGTCGACGTCGACCGAGGCGATCTCGCCCGCGAGGTCCGAATCGACCATCACCATCGGCAGGCCCGCGCGCCGGACCTCGTCGATCTCGGGGTGATCGATCGTCAGCCCGATCGCGACGACACCGTCGACCGTGGCGCGGTGGATGGCCCGCGACAGCGAGCCGTGAAGCGGCGAGATGAAGTGCAGCCCATACCCGGCCTCTTCGGCCACGCCCGCGATGCCGGCGCTGAACGTGCC
This sequence comes from Candidatus Limnocylindrales bacterium, assembly GCA_036264795.1. Lineage (GTDB taxonomy): Bacteria > Chloroflexota > Limnocylindria > Limnocylindrales > CSP1-4 > CF-46. The sequence continues at coordinate 2,571 of DATAQF010000078.1, forward strand.
AAAGAAGGGGTTCGCGAAGATGACCGACAGGTCCTGGGGGGTGAGCACCCCGATCGATCCGGTTCGGCCCTTGGTCAGCATCCGGGCCACCGGGTCCGGCCGGTACCCCAGCTCCTGGGCAATGTCGAGGATCCGGCTCGCGGTGAGGGCGTTCAGGCGATCCGGATTGTTGAAGGCGAACGAGACCGCCGTCTTCGACACGCCGGCGCGTTCGGCCACGTCCGCGATCGTGACGCGTCGAGCCGCCTGCTCCAACGCTGCTCCTCCTCCGCTCCGAGCCGCCATCGCGACCGCCGACACCGATTGCGGGTGTGTATGATCTGGCGACCAAAAGCGGTTTAGCAAACCGGTTTACGGACCCTAACAGACACGTTCCCGCGACGTCAACGATTCCGGCAAGATCCCGTGGGACGACGGGCGGCGATCACTGCCACGACCCTCCGACAGACGACGAGGAGCCCTTTTGGCCGGCCGAATCTCGCTGGCGCTGACCCTCCACAACCATCAGCCCGTGGGCAACTTCGGCTGGGTGATCGCCGAGGCCCATGACCAGGCCTACCTTCCGATGGTCGAGGCGCTGGAGCGTCACCCGGGGATCCGCGTGGCGCTCCACTACAGCGGACCCCTCCTGGCGTGGTTGCGAGCAGAACGGCCCGGCTTCGTCGATCGACTCCGGGATCTTGTCGCGCGGAGCCAGATCGAGATCGTCGGGGGTGGGTGGTACGAGCCCGTGCTGGCCGCGCTGCCCGAGCGGGACCGCCTCGGGCAGCTCGAGCGGATGGCGGACGAGCTGGAGTCGACGTTCGCCCGGCGCCCGCGCGGAGCCTGGCTGGCGGAGCGTGTCTGGGAACCGGACCTGCCCACCTCGCTTGTCGGCGCGGGCTATGACTGGACGGTCCTCGACGACGCTCATTTCCGGGCGGCCGCCATCCCGGAGGATGGGCTCTGGGGCTCGTATATGACTGATGACCAGGGCAAGGTCCTGACCGTCTTCGGCACGGAGCAGGGGCTGCGCTACCGGATCCCCTTCGCCGAGGTCGACGAGGTGATCGGCTACCTCCGGGATCATGCGACGGAGGCGGGCGACCGGCTCGGGACGATGGGCGACGACGGCGAGAAGTTCGGGGCGTGGCCGACGACCTGGGAGCATTGCTGGGGCAGCGGGCGCTGGGTCGAACGCTTCTTCGATGCGCTCGACGCCAGCGCCGATTGGCTCACGACGGTCACGCCGTCCGATTGGACGCTGGACCATCCGTCCGTCGGTCGGGTCTACGTTCCGACGGGCTCCTACGCGGAGATGGGAGAGTGGGCCCTGCCGGCCGACGAGGCGCTGGCGTTCGGCCGGACGTTGCGCCGGGCCCTCGCCGAACGACGGCCAGAGGCGCGATGGCTGCGCGGCGCGATCTGGCGCAACTTCCAGGTTCGCTACCGCGAGATCAACGACATGCACAAGCAGATGCTCGCGACGAGCGACCTCGTGAGCGCGCTACCGGACGGCGTGCTCCGCGACGCCGCGCTCGACCATCTCCACGCCGGCCAGTCGAACGACCCGTACTGGCACGGCCTGTTCGGAGGGGTGTACCTGCCCGACCTGCGCGTCGCGGCGCTGTCGAGGCTCATCGCTGCCGAGGACTTCGCGAGGTCGGCGACCGATGCGACCGACGACGTCGCAGCGGCAACGCTCCGCGACGTCGACCTCGACGGCCGAGAGGAGGTCGCGCTCTCGGGTCCGGGCCAGTTCGTGACCGTGAAGCTCGAAGAGGGCTGCGGAATCTCGCGCTGGGACCTCCGGGCCGCGGCTCATCCCCTTGCCGCGGTGATGCGACGCCGGCCGGAGGCCTATCACGAGACGCTTCGGCAGCACGAGCTCGGCCGCGGCGGCAGCGATGGCCCGGGCGACGCCGACGATCCGTCCGGCGCCGCATCCATCCACGAGATCGTCAAGGTCAAGCAGGAGGGCCTCCTCGAGCACCTCCGCTACGACGCCTACGAGCGCCGCTCCGGCCTCATCCGGATCCTGGCCGCGGACACGGACCCCGCTGCTGCGACATCGGGCACGGCCGAGGAGCTCGGGGACCTTCGCGACGGCACCTGGACATTGGAGAGTCTCGCGGGAGGCCAGGCCGCGCTCCGACGATCCGGCTTCGTCCGTTTGGCCGGCGAATCCATTCCGATCCGAGCCGCGAAGACGATCGCCATCGACGGCGGCCGGCGCGACCCGAGCCTCACCGTGGACTTCGAGATCGAGCACGCCGGCGACCCGCACACCCCGCCGATCGACGCCCTCCTTGCCGTCGAGTGGTCGACGATGCTCCTGGGCGGCGGACACAACCCCGCCGCGTGGCATCAGATTGCGGACCAGCGGATCGCGCACGACGCGACCGCCGCGACCGCGACCGTCGACCGCCTCCTCGCCGGCAACGATCAGCTCGGCATCACCGTCGAGACGACGATCGACCGGGCGGTCGCGGCCTGGATCGCGCCGATCGAGACCGTGTCGAACTCGGAAGGCGGGTTCGAGCTCGTCTATCAGGGGAGCACGACGCTGCTCGTCGCGCCGCTCCGCCTCGTGCCGGGCGAGCGCGTCCGCTTGCGGGTCGCCCAGCGCGTCACCGTCCAGGCCGAGCGCTTCCGACGAGATGCGTCAGCGAATCGGGCGCACCAGAGCACGCCGGACGTTGCACAGGACATCGCGCCGGACCCGGCGCCCAACCGCCGATGAGCCGCCCTCGGCTGGCCGTTCACGCCCATTTCTACCAGCCCTCGCGGCTCGATCCATGGACCGGCAGGGTTCTCGCGGAACCCTCGGCCTCGCCGTTCCACGATTGGAACGAGCGCGTCGCGGCGGAGTGCTACCGGCCGATCGCAGAGCGCGGCACGCTACCGCGCGTCTCATTCGACCTCGGGCCGACGCTCGCGGCCTGGCTCGAGCTCACGGATCCGGCGACGTACCGCCGCTACGTGGAGCATGCGCCCGGCGCGATCGCCCAGGCCTTCCATCACGCGATCCTGCCGCTCGCCTCCGCCGCCGACCGTCGAACGGAGATCCGCTGGGGAATTCGCGACTTCGAGGTTCGATTCGGGCGGAGGCCAACCGGCATGTGGCTGCCCGAGACGGCCGTCGATCGGCCCACCCTGCAGGCGCTCGCCGATTCCGGGATCGCCTTCACGATTCTCGCGCCATGGCAGGCGGGATCGCCGGACATCGACGTCCGCGTCCCGCATCGGGTGCAGCTCGATCGAGGCCGCTCGATCGTCGCCGTGTTCTACGACGCGGGGCTCTCGACGGCGGCGTCATTCGAGCCCGAGGCGACGGCCGACGCGGATCGGTTCGCGCGGGAGCGTGTGCTCCCCCGACTGAGCGGCGGACCGGATCCCCTCGACCGGCCGCTGGCCGTGATCGCGACCGACGGCGAGCTCTATGGGCACCATCAGCAGTTTCGGGACCTGTTCCTCCACCGTCTCGTCGCCCCGGAGCGCGCTCTGGATCACGACTTCGAAGTCGTGACGATCAACGATGTGGTCGCCGAGGCCCTGGCGGACCGTGACCCCCTTCCGACCGTCCGGATCGCGGAGCGAACGTCCTGGAGCTGCCATCACGGCGTGGCCCGCTGGGGCGGCGAGTGTGGCGATGCCGCCGACGGGCGCTGGAAGGCGCCACTGCGCGCGGCCTTCGAGCGGCTGGCCGGGGCGGTGGACGCGGTGACCTCGGCAGCGTTCCGCGAGACGCCCGGCGGTGGCGATCCGGACGAGGCACGGGATGACTACGTCGACGTCGTCCTCGGCCAGATCCCGGCTCGGGCGTTCGCGGCTCGTCTGTGGCCCGCGGCCGATGACCGGCAGCGGGCGCGGCTCCTCGACCTGCTCGAGGCACAGCGCTGGCGCCTGGCGATGTTCGCGAGCGACGGCTGGTTCTGGGACGATCCCGTCCGCCCCGAGACGCGCCAGGTGATGCGGGCCGCGGCCCGGGCGGCGCGACTCGTCGATTCGACGGAGGGCACCGCGCTGGAGCGGCGGCTCGTCGCGGATCTCGAGCTGTTCGGCTCACCGTCGCGTTCGCTCGACGGCGGCGCGATCTACCGGATGGCCCTGGACGACATCGGCCAGCCGGCGACGCCTCCGAGCCGGAGCTCGCTCTCCGAGAATCCAACAGCCCGCGGCCTGCGCGCCACGGGCTGATGGAAATCGGTCGTCGGGGACGACCCGGAAGACTCGAACGAGCTAGAACAGACCGGTCGCGATCGGATGGCGCGGGTCCACGTCGAGGTCGCGCGTATCGACGCCGACCTGGTGTGCCGCGAAGCCGAGGAGCGCCAGGAGTGCGAGGAAGAGGACAATGATCGGGTCCATCGGCTTCACCTGCTTGGTTTGGTACAGTTCACTAGGCCAACAAGATCGTATCTTGGACTAGCGCAGTATGTCAACCGGACCGTCGGACTCCCCCGAAGAGACCAACGGACACATCAGCGGCTCAGGCGGCGAGGTCGACGTCGAACGCGATTCGGACGTCCCGATCTCGACCCAGATCTTCTGGCAGCTTGCCTACCAGATCGACTCCGGTCGGCTTCTGCCGGGCGCCCGGCTCGCACCGGTCCGCGAGATGGGTGCCGCTCTTCGCGTGAACCCCAACACGATCCGGGCCGTCTATCGACGACTCGCCGACGCGGGCTACGTCACGAGCCGGCACGGCGCCGGGACCCATGTCGCGGACCGCCCTCCGCAGCGCCGCGGTGCCGAGGCGCTCGGCGGGATCGTGGCCGAGATGCTCCGGCGGGCGGCGATCGCGGGCTTCTCCGCCGACGAGGTCGCAGCGGCGGCCTTTGCCGCGGCGAGCGAGCGCAAGCGACCCGGCGAGAAGGTCCAGATCCTGTTCGCCGAATGCACGAACGCCGACGCAGGCTACGACGCCGAGCGGCTGCGTGACGCGTTTCCCGACCTGATCGAGGCTGAAGGCGCGCTGCTCGACGACCTCCCCGATCGGCTCACGCGGTTCCACTACGACCTGGTCGCGACGACGACGTTCCACGCGGACGAGGCCCAGGCCCTGATCCACGGCCGCGTCCCCGTCGTCGCGATGCTCGTCGGTCCGGGCTACCTCGAGCTCGTCCACGAGATCGCCGCCCTGCCGTCCGGCTCGCGGGTCGGCCTCGTCTGCGCGAGCGAGCGCGGAGCGGACAACATGGCGGAGACGCTGGCGATCTCCGGGACGACGGGCGTCGAGCTCCTGCCCGCGACGTTCGACGCCGATGCCGACCTCGAGCTCATCGACCGGACGGCCGACGTGATCCTCCTTTCCCGAGAGGCGATCGCCACCGGGATCGACGCCCGATTCGGGCGGCCCGAGCGGGTCCGCCAGTGGTCGTACGAGTTCGACCCGTCGGGTCTCGAGCTCCTCCGCCGCTCGATCGAGCACGTCATGGCGACTCGGCAGAAGGAGGCGGTCGCCGCCGCCACGTGACATCCTTCGGCCCATGGGCGACAGGGCCGGACGCCACTCCCCGCTGACGCGATGAAGACCTGGCGGGTCGGCAGGACGTCGCGCCGGGCACTCGGGATCGGACCGGCCGAGATCGCGGACGACGGCAGCCTTCGGATCGCGGACCTGAATGCGGTTCGCCGGCTTGCGGAACGGCTCAACGCCAGTGGCGACGCGCCGTCGGCCAGCGCCGGCGAGATCGTCGCGCTCGGCCTTCTCCACGAGGTCGCCCACGTCCTGATCGACCGCTACGAGGCCGAGGTCCGACCCGGCGCGATTGCCGCGGCGCTGGCCGGGGTCGAGACCGCGCTCGGCAAGCGGACGGTCGACCGGGTGCTTCGCCGGCTCGGGACGGAGTTCGGTCCGGAGCCCGATCGGGCGGAGGCGCTCGAGTCGCTGTTTCTCCTGGCCCTCGCCGGCGAGAATCCGGCGGCCGATCCGATCCGGCCCCTGGCCGATCCGGAGCCGGTTGCCGGGGTGACGGGCTATCCGGAGGTTCTCTCGGCGCTGGACCTTCAGCTCGGACGGCCGGCCGATGGCACCGCCGCCGGCGACGGTCTCGCCGGGGAGAGTCTCCTCGAGCTGCTCCGCGCGCCGGCGCGACATGCGCCGACATCGCTTGCCGCGCAGCTGCGCTACGTCCGCGACCGCTGGCGATCCCTGCTGCCGCCGGAGCTGGTCGAGCGCCTCGTCGGCGGCGAGGACCTCCTCGCCGAAGAGAGCCGCGGGCTTCATCTCCGCTTCGGTGGTGGCGGGCCGGGCGGCAAGCGAGCCGGCGAGGCGCCCTCATTCGCGGGTGGCGAGGTCGAGGCCGAACGCTTCTCGCCCGATCGCGAGTGGATGCCGCAGCTCGTCCTGCTGGCCAAGAGCACCTACGTCTGGCTCGACCAGCTGTCCCGCCGGCACGGCCGCGAGATCCGGACGCTCGATGCGATCCCCGACGAGGAGCTCGCCGCGATCGCCGCCCGGGGCGTCACCGGGCTGTGGCTGATCGGCCTGTGGCAGCGCTCGAAGGCGTCCGAGCGGATCAAGCGCTGGCGCGGGAACAGCGATGCCGTCGCCTCCGCCTATTCACTCGATGACTACCGGATTGCGGACGACCTCGGTGGCGAGGCGGCCCTCGCAGCTCTGCGAGGACGGGCCTGGGACCACGGCATCCGGCTGGCGAGCGACATGGTGCCGAACCACATGGGCATCGATTCGCGCTGGGTGATCGAGCATCCCGAGCGCTTCATCTCGGTCGACGAGCCGCCGTTCCCCGCGTATCGCTACGAAGGGCCCAACCTCGCCGACGACCCCCGGGTCGAGATCCGCATCGAGGATCACTACTGGGACGACAGCGACGCCGCCGTCGTGTTCGAGCGCCGCGACACCGCGACCGGAGAGCGGCGCTATCTCTACCACGGCAACGACGGCACCAGCTTCCCGTGGAACGACACGGCCCAGCTCGACTACCTCAAGGCCGAGGTCCGGGAGATCGTGATCGAGACGATCCTCGACGTGGCGCGCCGCTTCCCGGTGATTCGATTCGACGCCGCGATGGTCCTCGCCAAGCGCCATATCCAGCGGCTCTGGTACCCGGAACCCGGGCAGGGCGGAGCCATCCCGTCGCGGAGCGCACACGCGCTCTCGAAGGCGGCCTTCGACGCCCTCATGCCGAACGAGTTCTGGCGCGACGTCGTCGACCGGGTGGCCGCCGAGGCGCCGGACACGCTCCTGCTCGCCGAGGCCTTCTGGATGATGGAGGGCTATTTCGTCCGGACGCTCGGGATGCATCGCGTCTACAACAGCGCGTTCATGCACATGCTCCGCGACGAGAACAACGCGGGGTATCGCAAGGTGGTCGGCGACACGCTCGAGTTCGATCCGGAGATCCTCGGCCGGTACGTGAACTTCCTGACCAACCCCGACGAGGAGACCGCGATCGAGCAATTCGGAACCGGCGACAAGTACTTCGGGGCGGCGACGCTGCTGGCGACGCTTCCTGGGCTGCCGATGATCGGCCACGGCCAGCTCGAGGGATTCACCGAGAAATACGGGATGGAGTTCCAGCGGGCCCGGCTCGAGGAGCAACCGGACAGCGGGCTGATGGACCATTTCGATGCCCAGATCGTCCCGCTGCTGCGCCAGCGGCGGCGGTTCGCCGGGTCGGCCGATTTCCGGCTGTACGACGTCGTGGGCGACGACGGTCAGGTCGTCGAGGACGTCTTTGCCTACACGAACGGCCGCGGCGACGAGCGTTCCCTCATCGCGTACCACAACCGGTTCGGGTCGATGGCCGGCTGGATCCGCGATTCGATTCCCTTCTCGGTGAAGGCGGCCGACGGGTCGAAGTCGCTGCGTCGGGACACGCTGGCCGCTGCGCTCGGCCTGACCGGGCCGGACGGCGGCTGGCTGCGGTTCCGCGATCTGCGATCCGGCCAGGAGTCCCTGCGGTCCGTCGGGGAGATTCGGGAGCGGGGGCTGCGTGTCGAGCTCGGGGCGTACGGCCGGCTCGTCCTGCTCGAGATCGCCGAGGTCGCCGAGGTCGCCGATGCGCCGGAGGCACCGTGGTCGCGCCTCGCGGCCCAGCTCGGAGGCGGAACCGTGCCCTCGCTCGACGACGCGCTCGCCGCGATCGTCGCCGCAAACCGGCCCGCCGAGGCCGAGGCCGGCGTTGCCGCTCAGGCCGACGTGCCGGCGATCACCGCGAGCCCGGCCCGGGATCGTGACATTCGCCTCGCCGACGGCCGGCGACTCGCCTATGCCGAATGGGGCGATCCGAAGGGCACGCCGGTCGTGCTCCTCCACGGGATGCCCGGATCCCGCCTCCTCTGTCCGGACGAGCAGGCGACGCGTGCGGCCGGCGTCCGCCTGATCGCCCCCGACCGGCCCGGCTACGGCCGCTCGGAGCCGCGCCCCGGGCGGGCGGTGATCGACGGCGCCGACGATCTCGGGGAGCTGATCGAGCGACTGCGGCTGCCGCCGGTCGCGATTGTGGGCTGGTCGAGCGGCGGGCCCTACGCGTTGGCGAGCGCGGTCGGAATCCCTGAGCTCGTCTCGTCCGTCGGGGTGATTGCCGGCGACGCGCCCCTCGACGACGTCCCCG
>DATAQF010000115.1:0-9602 GCA_036264795.1 Candidatus Limnocylindrales bacterium
ACGTTCCAGGCCTCGGGCGGGTCGCCGAACTGGAGGCCGTTGGCGAAGAGCATCGTGCCCATGGCCCCGTCGGCGAGGATCGGCCCGCCTTCCGCCAGGAGCGCCCGCCAACGCGCATTCGCCGGACCCGGCTCGGCTTGATTCCGCGCGACGATCGGACCCGCCGCGGTCCCCGGCGCGGTCGCGCCCTGCCCGCCGCTGGAGGGCGACCCCTCCCGATGGCGCCGGCCGCGGGATCGCGCGCCCGGTCGTTCGTCGTTCATGAGGCCACGATACCGGGTCCGCGTTCAAGGGCGTGGTGGCAGGCCGGTGGGCCAAGCCCATGTCCGCCGATCCGCCCGATCGCCGATCTGGTGTACGTTCAGGGCGTGGACGACCCTGGACGACTGCCGGCCGGGGCCGGACTCTGCAACCGCTGCCGTCACGCTCGCGCCGTGCAGACCCGCCGAGGGTCGAGCTTCGTGCTCTGCGACCTGTCCCGCACCGACGGCCGGTTCCCACGCTACCCGGCCTTGCCCGTGGTGGCGTGCGCCGGATTCGAGGCAGGTTCCTACCGTATGGAGCCCCATTGATGTCCCGCGGCGGCCCGCGAGCGCAGGGTCGCTTGACGCCTCGCGCGAGCCGCGTCCATACTCCCGGCCACATCACGAAGAACGGGCTGTGAACGGGACGAGTACCCGTCGGACGTCGGCAGAGAGATCCGGTGGTTGGTGGAAACCGGAGCGACGGCGGCAGGAAATGGACCCGGGAGCCTCCGGACCGAACCGAAGCGACGCACCGGCGTCGCAACCCAGTAGGCTCCGGCGCAGAGCGCCAGCGATACAGGGCAGCGCCGATCGGCTCGGTGGCGGATCCTCACGGACCGCGAGGGCCCGTCGGTCACGGAGTGCGGCATCGCCGAATGAGGGTGGCACCGCGGAAGGCACGACCTTTCGTCCCTGGACGAAATGGTCGTTCTTGATTCCCGGCGCGGACGGGCCGCGCGGAGGCCACGACAGATGACGACAACCGATCCGCTGAGCCTGTCCGAGGCAAAGCGCCTCGCCGGCAACGCCGACACGCTGCTCCTGCGCGCCACCCGACCGGCCGACCTCGAGACGCCGATCGGCGCGTTCCTCCGGCTCGACGACGGTTCCACGCCGGCGTACCTCCTCGAGTCGGTCGAGGGCGGCGAGCGGCTCGGCCGCTACTCGTTCCTCGGCGTCGGGCCGCGACGGCTCCTCGAGGTGCGCGACGGGATCGCCCGGACCCTCACGCGGCCCGTCACCGTGGATGCCTACTCGCCCGACCTGCCTGTCGAGAGCAGCCCGGCGACCGATCCGCTCGATGCGATCCGGCGCTTCGTGCCGCGCCGCCGCGTTCGGCCGACGGACGGCATGCCGCGCTTCACGGGCGGCGCGGTCGGCGCCCTGGCGTACGACGCGGTGAGCGCATTCGAGCCGACCGTGCCACTGCCGGATCGGGATCCCGTCGGCGTGCCGACGGCGGCATTCATCGAGACCGACCTCGTCCTCGTCTTCGACCACCTGACGCACACCCTGAGCGCGATCGCGTCCCTTCACACCGAGGCTCCGGACCTCGAGGGCCGCTACCGAATCGCGGAGCAGGCGATCTTCGAGGCGCTCGAGCGGACGGGTCGGCGGAGCGTGAGCGAGATCGCCGGTCCGACGCTGCAGGCCCGGGGCCCGGGCGGGCTCCACGACGATCGCATCGAAACGAGCCTTGGCCGTGACGCGTACATCCATGCCGTCGAGGTCGCCAAGGACGCGATCGCCGCCGGCGAGGCCATCCAGGTCGTGCTCGCCCGTCGGCAGTCATTCGATCTGCCCGAGGATCCCGCGACGGGCCGGCCGCTCGACGGGATTGCCCTCTATCGATCCCTTCGCCGCGTCAACCCGAGTCCGTACCTGTTCTTCGTTCGGACGCCGTCGTTCGAGGTCGTCGGCGCGAGCCCGGAGCTCCTGCTCCAGGTCGAAGGCGACAGGCTCACGACGCATCCGATCGCCGGCACCCGGCCGCGCGGCGCCGACGAACGCGAGGACCAGCTCCTTTCGGAGCAGCTCCAGAAGGATCCCAAGGAGCGAGCGGAGCACATCATGCTCGTCGACCTTGGCCGCAACGACCTGGGCCGGGTCGCCCGGGCCGGGACCGTGACGGTGAGCAAGTACATGGAGGTGGAGAAGTACAGCCACGTGCTCCATCTCGTGTCGCACGTCGAAGGGCGGCTCCGGCCCGAGCTTGATGCGCTCGACGCTCTCCGCGCCGTCTTTCCTGCGGGCACGCTGTCCGGCGCCCCGAAGGTCCGGGCGATGCAGCTGATCGCCGCCGCGGAAGGGGAGCGACGCGGCCTGTACGGGGGAGCCGTCGGCTACCTCGGTTACGACGGCAACCTCGACACGGCGATCACGATTCGCAGCGCCGTGCTCCGCGAGGGCCAGGCGCACGTCCATTCGGGGGCGGGCATCGTCGCCGGCTCCGTGCCGGAGAGGGAGTTCGAGGAGACCGAGCACAAGGCGGCCGCCCTCCGCCGGGCGATCGAGCTGGCCGCCGCGCCGCCCGATGCGCCTCGGCCGCGGACCGCACGCGCGTCGGACGCGGACGCCGGCGAACCGTCTCCCGTCGGGACGCGGCCGTGATCCTCGTCATCGACAACTACGACAGCTTCACCTTCAACCTCGTGCAGGCGCTCCAGGCCGCCGGCGCGGATGTTCGCGTGCTTCGCAACGACGCGATCGACCGGGCGGGGGTCGAGGCGATGGCCGACGACCCCGGCGAGGACCTGCGGGGAATCGTCGTGTCGCCCGGGCCGGGCGATCCGGCCTCCGCCGGCGTGTCGGTCGCCACGATCGAGGTCGCTCGCGACCGGGCGATCCCGCTCCTCGGGGTTTGCCTCGGGATGCAGGCGATGGCCGCGGCGTTCGGGGCGTCGATCGTCCGGGCGCCGACGCTCGTCCATGGCGAGGCCTCCGAGGTGACGCACGACGGTGCGGGCCTGCTCGCCGGCATGCCGCCATCGTTCATGGCGGCCCGTTACCACTCGCTCGCCATCGACCGGGCGACCCTCCCGCCGGAGCTGGCGGTCACCGCGGTGAGCGAGGTCGACCGGGTCGTGATGGGCATCCGACACGTCGCCCTGCCGCTCGAGGGCGTCCAGTTCCATCCGGAGTCGGTGCTGACACCCGACGGCCCCCATCTCCTCGCAAACTTCCTCCGGCTCGCGGGCGAGGGCGAGGCCTCCCGGCTCGACGATGCCACCGGCTCGTTCGCGACCGCAGGCCTGGCCCCCGCGCCCGAGTCGGAGCCGGCCGAGGCGATCCCGTGAGCGATCAGGTCCGCGCCGCGCTCGCCGCAGTCGTCGACGGTCACTCGCTCAGTCTCGACGAGGCGCGGGCGGCGATGGGCAGCGTGATGGACGGGGAGGCGACGCCGGCGCTCCTCGCCGCCCTCCTCGTCGCTCTCCGAATGCGGGGCGAGACGGTGGACGAGCTGGCCGGATTCGCGACCGCGATGCGCGAGCGGGTGCTCCGCGTCGAGGCGCCCGAAGGAGCGGTCGACACCTGTGGAACCGGCGGCGACGGCAGCGGAACGTTCAACATCTCGACGGCAGCGGCGCTCGTCGTCGCGGCGGCCGGCGTGCCGGTCGCCAAGCACGGCAACCGGGCGATCACGTCGCAATCGGGTTCGGCCGACGTCCTCGACACGCTTGGCGTGCGGATCGACCACGACGCGACATCGGCCGCAGCGGCCCTCCGCGACATCGGGTTCGCATTCCTCTTTGCGACGGCGTTCCACCCCGCGATGAAGCACGCGGGCCCGACGCGACGCGAGCTGGGCGTCCGGACCGCATTCAACCTCCTCGGTCCGCTGACGAACCCCGCCGGCGCGCGCCGTCAGGTCGTGGGCGTCGCGGACCCGGCCGCGGCACCGAGGCTCGCCGCGGTCCTCCATCGGCTCGGCGTCGATCGTGCCTTCGTCGTCGGTGGCGAGGGCCTCGACGAGCTGCCGCTCGATGGGACCGGCACGATTCACGACGTCACGCCTGGGGGGATCGAGATCCGAGCCGTCGATGCGACGACCCTTGGGCTGACACGGGCGTCCAACGCACGGCTCGCCGGCGGCACCCCGGCCGACAACGCTCGGATCATCGAGTCCGTGCTTCGCGGCGAGCCCGGCGCCCGACGGGACGTCGTCCTCCTGAATGCGGCGGCGGCGCTCATGGTTGCGGGTGTCGTCGACTCGCTAGCGGACGGCGTCGAACGCGCCGGGCTCACGATCGACGCGGGGCTCGGGACCGAGCTGCTCGATCGGCTTCGGGCCGAGCGGTCGAGCGCGGAGGCCGCAGCCACCACGGCCGCCACCGAGCCCCAGGGCGCGACGGCATGACGCTCCTCGGCGAGCGTGACCCCGGTCAGCACGGTCTCCCACCCTCCGACCACGACGACGGTGGACCGGCCGATCCGCGGCGTGACGCCGGCAGGGCCGGCAGGCGCAACGTCATCGCCGAGATCGCCGAGCGTCGCCGCGCAGACATCCGCGAGGAGATGGCCGGCCTCACGCTCGACGACCATCTCGCGCTCGCGGCGGCGACCTTGCCTCCGCGCCCCGTCGTCGATCGCCTCGCGGCCCCCGGGCTCCACCTGATCGCGGAGATCAAGCGGTCGTCGCCGTCCGCGGGGCGGATCGCCGGCGCCGACGATGACATCGTCGCGCGCGCCCGGGCGTACGAAGCCGGTGGCGCGACCGCGATCTCGGTCCTGTGCGAGCCGCACTGGTTCGGCGGATCGGTGGACGACCTGCGGGCCGTCCGGGCCGCGGTGTCGATCCCGGTGCTCGCGAAGGAGTTCGTGGTCGAGGCGATCCAGCTGCCGCATCTCCGGGCCGCCGGCGCGGATCTCGTGCTGCTGCTCGCGGTCCTTCACCCGGCGAGGGAGCTCGCGGCGCTCGTCGATCGCGCGCTCGAGATCGGGCTCGAGCCGCTCGTCGAAGCACACGACGAGCGTGAGGTGAACCGCGCCATCGCGACGAACGCCCGGCTGATCGGGCTCAACAACCGCGATCTGCGAACGCTGGAGGTGGACACCGATCGGGCGACGCGGCTCCGAGCCCTGGTGCCGGACGATCGTCTCGTCGTGGCGGAGTCCGGCGTCCGCGATCCGGCGACCGTGGCTGCCTGGCGCGCGATCGGGTTCGATGCCGGGCTCGTCGGCGAGGCACTCGTCCGCGCCGCCGATCCTGCCGCGGCGGCCCGTGCGTTCGTCTCCGCCGGCCGCCTCCCGCGCGATCCCGCGAACGCCGCGACGGTTCCGTTCGTGAAGATCTGCGGGGTCACCGACGCCGAAGGGATCCTCGCCGCAGTCCGAGCCGGCGCCGACGCCATCGGCCTCAATCTCGTCGCCGGTACGCCCCGCGAGCTCGAGCTCGGCGAGGCGGTCGCCCTCGCCCGGGTCGCACGCTCGCTGTCCGCCGCGCCGCCGCGCCTGGTCGCGATCACCGCGGACGCCGGTCGGGAGCGGATCGCCGCCATCGTCACCGCCCTCGATCCCGACGTCGTCCAGTTCTCGGGTGACGAAACGGCCGAGGACCTGGTCGCTGCCGGCCGGCCGGCGTGGAAGGCGATCCGCGTCCGCGCGACCGACGAACCGGCAGGGATCGTCGAGCGTGCCCGCGCGTTCCTGTCCGCCGGCGCGGAGCGCATCCTCCTCGACGCCGCCGGTGGTGTGCATCCCGGTGGTACCGGGACGCGCGTCGATCCGACCCTCGCGGCGGCGGTCGCGCGCGAGGTGCCGGTGGTCCTCGCCGGCGGTCTGACGCCGGCGAACGCGGCGGAGGCCCTGCGGTCGATCCCCGCGGTGGGCGTCGACTCCGCGTCGGGGGTCGAGCGTCCACGCGTGGCCGGCCAGCGCCCGACAAAGGACCCGCTTCTCGTATCGGTCTTCGCGAAGCGAGCTCGCGCCGCGCGCGTCGACCGGCCGAACCTCGCCGTCCGCCCGACGCCCGTTCACCCCGGCCTGCTCGAGGCGGATCAGACCGGCCGATGGGGGACCGAGCGCCAGTTCGGTGGCCGGTACGTCCCCGAGACGCTGATGGCCGCGCTCGAGCAGCTCGAGACGGCATACGGCGCGATCCGGCACGATCCGGTCTTCTGGTCCGAGCTGCGCGAGCTCCTGTCGACCTACGCCGGTCGTCCGACCCCCCTCTACCGCGCGGATCGCCTCGCCTACGAGACCCTGGAGCGCAGCGTCGCCCTCGATCCGACGGCCCGCCTGCCGCATCGCCTCCGCCTCTACCTGAAGCGCGAAGACCTCGCCCATACCGGCGCCCACAAGATCAACAACGCGCTGGGACAGGCGCTGCTGACTCGGCGGCTGGGCAAGAGCCGGGTCATCGCCGAGACCGGGGCCGGCCAGCATGGCGTCGCCACGGCCACCGCCTGCGCCCTGCTCGGCCTGCCGTGCGTCGTGTTCATGGGTGCAGTCGACATCGAGCGCCAGCAGCCGAACGTCCTCCGGATGCAGGCGCTCGGGGCCGAGGTTCGGCCGGTGACGAGTGGCACGGCGACGCTGAAGGACGCCGTCAACGACGCGATGCGCGACTGGGTCACGAACGTCGAGACGACGCACTACGTCCTCGGGTCGGCGATGGGGCCGCATCCCTACCCGACGATCGTTCGTGATCTCCAGCGCCGGATCGGTGACGAGGCGGCGGCCCAGCTCGCCGATGTCGAGGGGCGGCTCCCCGATCTCGCGCTCGCCTGTGTCGGGGGTGGCTCGAACGCGATCGGGCTCCTGGACCGGTTCATCGGGGAAGCCTCGGTGCGACTCGCCGTGGCCGAGGCCGGCGGCGATGGGATCGCGACCGGTCGCCACGCCGCCGCGATCGCGGGCGGGACGCCGGGCATCCTCCACGGCTCGCGGTCGATGATGCTCCAGGATGCCGAGGGACAGGTCCTCGAGGCGCACTCGGCGTCGGCCGGTCTCGACTACCCCGGCGTCGGCCCGCAGGTGGCGGCACTGGCCGCCGCCGGGCGGCTGCAGGTCGAGGCGGCCACCGACGACGAGGCGTTCGAGGCGATGCGCTGGCTGTCGCGGACAGAGGGCATCCTGCCGGCCCTCGAGTCGGCGCACGCCCTGGCCGTCCTGCCGCGGCTTCTCGTCACGAGTGGCGCCGCGTGGGCCGACGAGACGATCGTCCTCGTCGGCTTGTCGGGCCGCGGCGACAAGGACCTCGCGTCGTTCGGCGCGTGGCTCGCGGCGGCCGAGCGATGAGCGTGGCCGAGCCGCCCGGCGGCCCGAGCGCGAGAACGAACACCACGACGAACGGCCGGCGGGGGACGAACGAGACCGTCGGAGCGCGGCGGATCCGCGGGGCATTCTCCGCCGCTCGCGACGCCGGTCGCATGGCCCTCATCCCATACGTCGTCGCCGGGTATCCGGACGCGGCCACGAGCCTGCGGATCGCGCTTGCCGCGATCGACGCGGGAGCGGATGTGCTCGAGATCGGGCTCCCGTACTCGGACCCGCTGGCCGATGGCGCCACGTTGCAGCGTGCGTCGCAGGTGGCCCTGGCGAGCGGCGCGACGCTCGGCGCGAGCCTTCGCCTGATCGAGGAGGTCGCGGCCGCCCGCCCCGGGACGCCGGTCGTCCCGATGGGCTACGCGAATCAGTTCCTCGGTGGCGGCGACGGCGCGGATGCAGCACGGCAGCTCACGAGTGCCGGCGCCGCCGGCGTGATCGTCGCGGACCTGACCCCGGACGAGGGCGGTCCATTCGAAGCGATCGCCCGCGACGTGGGTCTTGCCGTCGTCTACCTCGTGACCCCGACGACGGCGCCCGCCCGGCGCGCGGCAATCGCCGCCCGAAGCGGGGGATTCCTGTACTGCGTGTCGCTGGTCGGGGTGACCGGGGCGCGCTCGTCACTGCCTCCGACGGTCGGGCGGCTCGTTCGCGACGTGACCGCAGTCTCGCCGATCCCCGTCGGGGTGGGGTTCGGGGTCAGCAAGCCCGCCCACGTCCGGGCGATCGCCCGCGCGGGAGCGGGCGGCGTCATCGTCGCGAGCGCCCTCGTCGACGCGCTCGGCCCGGACGGGACGGACGTCGCCCGGATGGAACGGCTCGTCCGGGACCTGGCCGCCGCCACCGCGACGCCCGCGAAGGCCGGTACGCGACGGTGAGTCGCTCGATCCGGGTCGCCGTGGAGGAGACCCCGAAGAGGTCGTTCGCGTCGGCGGTCGACTGGCCCGGCTGGAGCCGCGGTGGCAAGACGGTCGAGCTCGCCCTCGAGGCGCTGGCCGCCTATGCGCCGCGGTACGCGCCGATCGCGACGGCGGCCGGCGGGGACTTCCGGTCGCCGGTCGACGTCGAGGACCTCGAGATCGTGGAGCGCCAGGCAGGCTCGTCCGGCACGGAGTACGGCGTCCCGAGCCAGCCCAGCGACCAGGATCGCCGGCCGCTGACCGCCCAGGATGCGGAGCGGCTCGCCCGGGGTGTCGAAGCCGCCTGGGAGGCGTTCGATCGGATCGCGGGCAACCCGCGCGGTGAGCTCCGAAAAGGGCCCCGCGGCGGCGGTCGGACGACGGCGAAGATCGTCGCCCACGTGATGGACGCCGACCGCGCCTACGCAAACGAGATCGGGATCAAGATCCGCCAGTTCGCGCCGGGCGATCGTGCACCGGTCGCCGCGATGCGCACGGCGATGCTCGACGTCCTTCGTGCCGCGCGCGATGGCGCCCCCTTGGGCGGCCGCCGCTGGCCCGCCCGATACGCCGCCCATCGCATCGCGTGGCACGCCCTCGATCACGCCTGGGAGATCGAGGACCGAACCGAGCCCTCGTCCTAGCGACGCACTCCAGTCAGCGGTCCGGCGCCTGTTCGCTCGACGAGCGTCGGCGGTCCCGCGTCTCGAGCCCGCGCGCCACCGTAAAGAGCCGGCGGTAGATCGCGAGGAGGTCCGCCTGGGGCGTCGGTCCCTCGTTGGCCATCGTCACCCGGAGCAGGACCTCGCGCTCCCGTTCCGGGTCCCGGACCGGGCGTCCGCCCCCGTTCGCCTTCGCGTGGCCGACCTCCCTCGCGAGCTCCGCTCGTTCGTTGAGGAGCCGCACGATCCGCCGATCGAGGGCGTCGATCCGCTTCCGCAGCCGCCGCAGCTCGAGCGACTCGTCAGCCGCGCCGCGGTCAGCCACCGGATGGCTCCCCGAACCGCCCTGCGATCGCCTCGAGCGCAAGGAGATATCCGCGCTTCCCCTGGCCCACGATCGAAGCGACCGCCACGTCGTGGAGGAAGTTCACGGCCCGGAACGTCTCGCGTGTCGCCGGATCGGACAGGTGGACCTCCCAGAAGGGTCGCTCCACGCCGAGCAGCGCATCCCGCAGCGACACGGAGGTGTGGGTCAGCCCACCGGCGTTGACGATCGCGGCATCGAAGTCGCGTCGATGGAGACGGTCGATGAGGGCGCCTTCATGGTTCGACTGGAAGAAGTCGACGGCAAGGCCCAGCTCGGCGGCACGCGCCGAGATCTCGGCGTGGATCCCCTCGAGCGTGTCGGGGCCGTAGATCGCGGGCTCGCGACTCCCGAGCAGGTTCAGGTTCGGCCCCTGGAGGACCAG
>DATAQF010000135.1:0-8411 GCA_036264795.1 Candidatus Limnocylindrales bacterium
TCGACACCGCCGTTTGCGCAGACAAAGCCGTGCGGCGTCTCGGTGATCAGGACCCCACGCTCCATCCGGACGACGCGGCGGGCCTCGCGCAGGACGACCTCGATCTGGCGGGCATCGCGGTCCCAGCGCTCCGCGAACTCGACCGCCTCCGGCCGCGGGTCGACCGTCGTCAGGTCGACGATCGCATTCTCCGCCTTCGACACGACCTTCTGCGTCACGACCAGGACGTCGTCCTCCCGCATCGGTTGGGTGCCCGGGGTGCGCTGGAGCGCGTCGCCGAGCATCGCCGCGAGGTCCGTGCCGGGCCGGATCTCGGGGATGCCGTCCAGGGCGAGGATCTCGAGCCGACCGTCGGGCGGCCGGTCAGCGGGCATCGGCCGCGCCGGCTCGGAGGCTCGCCTCGGCCAGGAGCAGGTCGTCGGGCGTGTCGACATCGAGCGCGAGCGGCCCCCCGAGCTCCACCAGCCGGGCGTCGGCGAGGTTGGCGGCCGCCGCATGGGCGCGGCGGCTGTCGCCACCGAAGCAGACGTCGATCGCGTCGGGTGGCGCGATCAGAAGGGCGTTCGTCCCACGGCCGTGCCGGTCGGGGACCAGCGCGACGAGCGGCCGCTGCGGATCCGCGAGGGGCGCGAGGAGATCCTCGATCGCCGTCGGGGTGATGTCCGGGAGGTCGATCGGCAGGACGACGATCGCGTCCGCGTCCGATGCGATGGCTTCGGCACGGGCGGCCGTGATGCCGCGGTTCAGGCCGCTGTCCCGCTGGCGGAGCGGCCGCGCCCCGAGCTCGTCGGCGAGCGCGCGCATCGCGTCGTCGGGCGTGACGACGATCGTCTCCGCGATGCCGGACGTTGCGACCGCCGCCTCGATCGTGCGGCGTGCGAGGAGCGTCGTCAGCTCGATGCGCTCCTCGGCGTCCAGCACGTTGCCGAGCCGGGACTTCGCTCCGTCCAGCGTTCCGACCGGAATGATCGCGACGACGCGGGGGCTGGCCGGCTGGGCGGGGCTGGGCATCGCGAAATCCTAAGCGAGATCGGCCGACCGCGAGGTCAGGTGATCCCGAGCGCGATGAGGATCGCCAGCAGCCCGAAGACGAGGAGCACGATGCCGGACAGCCGATTGACCCACGCCAGCGCCGCCAGGGTGACCCGGGACCGCAGGCGTCCGACGAGGGTCGTGAGGACGACCCACCACAGGCTCGAGCCGAGGAACACGCCGACGGTCAGGAATGCCGCATCGGAGCCACCGCGGCCGGCGAGGCCGAGACCCGCGAAGATCCCGGCGAACGACAGGATCGTCATCGGGTTGGTCATCGTCAGGCCGTAGATGGAGAGGAAGGCGGGGGCGAGGCCGGGTCGGTCGTCGCTGTCTGGGGCGGATCCGGCCGGCCGCGCGCGGAATGTCCGGGCCCCGAGCACCAAGAGGAACACGCCGCCGATGAGCCCGAGGGCCACCCGCGCGCCGACGAGGATGCTCGTGACGGCCGTCAGCCCGAAGGCCGCGATGCCGCCGTAGGAGGCGTCGGCGAGCGCAACGCCGATGCCCGACACGAGCCCGTACCGCCCGCCGTGGGCGAGCGTTCGGCGGATCGTGAGCAGGCTGATCGGGCCGATGGCGGCGGCGACGGTGAAGCCGACCGCGAGTCCGCGGGCGAGAAACGTGAGATCCATGCCGTGACTCCCTGGCTGGGCCGCCGGTCGGGGTCGGGGGTGTGTCCGAATGCGCCGCTGCGCTCACGAAAAGGCCCCCGGCCGAGCCGAGGGCGGTGATGCTGTCGTCGGCACCCGATCCGGGCGCGCGTCGTCAGGCCGGGCCGACCCTCGCCGAGGGCTGCTGCCGCCGTCCACTGATCGATCGCGACGTCTCCGGGTGCACGGGCGGACAGTGCCGGGATCCGACGCCGGTGTCAAACCGCGTTCCGTCCGGCGCGTATCCTCGTGCCGCATCACGTTGGTGGAGATCGAACAATGACCGAGGAGCGAATGCCGATGCCGGCGGGCGGCCCGGCCATGAGAGATCCCGGCCGGGTCGACGACCGGCCGCTCGACGATCCGCGCGCGATCCAGATCCTCTCGACCGAGCATTGGAGCCTCCTCGCGACCCGCTCGCTGAGCTGGAATGAGTCGTTCAGCCGGACGAGCCTCTTCCTGTCCGTGCTGTCCGCATCGGTCGTCGCGCTCGGCCTCGTGGGAGGTGCAACAGGGTTCGGCGGCGAGTTCTCGGTCTTCGCGCTGGCACTCCTGCCGGTGACGCTCTTCGTCGGGGTCGCGACCTTCGTCCGGCTCGACGAGGTGAACATGGAGGACGCGATGTGGGTCGTCGCGATGAACCGGATCCGTCACGCGTATCTCGAGGCGAACCCCGGCCTCCGGCCGTACTTCAGCAGCGGTTGGACCGATGACGAGCAGGGCGTCGCCCTGACATTCGGGATGACCCGGGCGGCGACGCCGGTCAACACGCTGATCCACCAATTCGTCACAACGCCCGGGATGGTCGCGGTCATCGACGGCGCGCTGGCGGCCGCGATCTCCGGGATCGCGCTCTCCGCCGTCATCGGTCCGGGGATGCTCGCCTCCATCCCGGTCGGGCTCGTCGTCGGCACGGCGACGACCGCTGTCCTCCTGTGGTCCTCGATCCGGCGCGGGCGGCGGGTCATCGGTCGATGGAAGCCGCGCTTTCCGATGGACGGCGGCGATGCCGACGAGCCGGCCCACGCCTACTGGGGCGGACCCTCAGTCGTGAGCGGCGGCAAGGACCGCGGCGGCCAGGCGCGTCCGTGAGGCGTCATCGGTCATGATCGTGTCCGTGACGACGGCCCGAATCCCGAGTGCCTCCACCGCCGGTGCAAGCGCGGCGTCGACCGAGTCGAGCACGAACACGTCGATCAGTCCGGCGTAGCCTCGAGCAACGCCGAGTGCGGTCGGCTCGTGACCGAGCGATGCGAGCATCCGGTCGGCCGGACCCTTGAGTGCCTTGCCTCCGACGATTCCGCTCACCGCCAGGATCCGGGCCCCTCGCGCGCGTGCCCCCTCGAGCCCTTCGCGCATACCGGGGACGGCAAGGATCGGGCCGACCGAGACGATCGGATTCGACGGGGCGATGACGACGATCGTCGCGGCTTCGATGGCGTGACGGACCTCTCCGGTCGCGGCGGCGGCGTCGATCCCCGTGAATCGGACCTCGCGGACCTCGGGCGCCTGACGGAGCCGGACGAAGTAGTCCTGGAAGTCTAGCCACCCGTCGTCGGTCCGGACCTGGGTCCTGACCGGTTCGTTGGTCATCGGGAGGATCGTCGCGACGAGGCCGAGACGACGCTGGAGGTCGCGCGAGACGTCGGTCAGCCGATCGCCTCGCCGGAGGCGCTCCGTCCGGACGATGTGCGTCGCAAGGTCGCGATCGCCGAGCCGGAACCAGCCCTCCTCGCCGTACCGCTCGAGGGCGGCCATGACGGTCCAGGTGTCGCCCGCCAGTCCCCAGCCGAGCTCCTGGTTCTCGAGACCGGCGAGCGTGTACATGACCGTGTCGTGGTCGGCTCCGACGAGGAGGCCGTGCCGCTCCGTGTCGTCGGCCGTGTTGACGATGACGGTCAGCCGGTCGCCGAGAATCGCCTGGAGGCCCTCGCCGAGCTTCGCGCCGCCGACGCCCCCGGCCAGCTCGACGACCCGGCGCTCGTCGCCGTCGTCCGTCGCCGTGCGCGCCCGGAGCACCTCCGCGAGGGGTGCGGCGGACGGTGCCTCAGCCACGATCGAGCAGCGCGCCCACCTCGCCGATCCGATCGATCGTCTCGCGGTCGAACGGCGCGGGCAGCCGCGCGATCACCGTCCGGAAGCCGAGATCTCGGTACGGCGCGATCGCCTCGGCGATCGTCTCGGGCGGACCGAGAAGGATCGGGTTGGCGTTCATGTCCGTGGTCCCGTTCGCGGCCAGCAGCTCAGCGTATGCGGCCTGTGCGGCCTCGACCGAGTGGCGGATCGTGATCGGAAAGCTGACCGTCAGCTCGATCGTCGAGCGGGCACGACCGACGGTGGCGCAGTGCTCGTCGAGGATGTCGAGCTTGGTCCGGACCTCGTCCGGCGGCCCGGACGTGTTCCAGGCGTCGGCGCGCTCCGCGACGGTGCGCAGCGTCTTCTTCGGCCCCGAGCCGCCGACGAGGATCGGGAGGTGGGACTGGATCGGCCGCGGCTCGCAGAGCGCATCGTGAAACCGGTAGAAGCGGCCCTCGTGGTCGAAGCGCTCGCCGTCGAGCAGCCGGCGGATCAGCATCACGGCCTCGTCGAGGCGATCGAGGCGTTCACCGACGCTCGGGCTCCATGCCTCGATCCCGAACGCGTCGTGCTCGCGGTCGAACCAGGCGCCGCCGATCCCGACGATCGCCCGGCCGTTGCTGACGTGGTCGAGCGTCGTCGCGAGCTTTGCCGTGAGGCCCGGGTTGCGGAACGTGTTCGCGCCGACCATCAGGCCGAGCCGGACCCGGCTCGTCAGCGCCCCGATGACGGTCAGCAGCGACCAGCCCTCGAAGAGCGGCTGCTCCCACGGCCCGAAGATCGCGAGCAGGTGGTCCCACGTCCACACGGAGTCCCAGCCGGCTTCCTCGGCCGCGAGGGCGGCGTCGCGCCAGGCCGGCCAGCTGGTCTGCTGCGACCACAGCTGCGCACCGAACTTCATCGTCGTCATCTCGCGAGACGCTCCCGCACGTCGGGCAACCGCTCGAGCGTCTCGGCGTCGTACGGTGCCATCAGGTCCACGATGACATGCTCGAATCCGAGCTCGACGATCGGCCGCAGCCGATCGGCGATCTGCTCTGGCGTGCCGACATAGGCCACGTCGTCGTCGGAGAGGCTGTCGCCGTTCGCCGCCGCGTTGGCCGCGAGCACTCGCCGCGCCTCGTGCGGGTCGTCCCGGATCGTCATCCAGACCGACGTCGTGCGCTCGATCTCGTCGGGGTTCCGCCCGACCTCGGCGCAGCGCTCGCGGAGGATCGCGTCCTTCTTCCGCAGGTCCTCGAGGCTCCCGCCGGCATTCCAGGCGTCGGCGTAGCGGGCCGTGGTCCGGAGCGTCTTCTGCGGTCCGGAGCCGCCGATCAGGATCGGCAGTCTGGGCTGGACGGGTCGCGGGGCGACGAGCGCGTCGTGCATCCGGTAGGCGGGCCCCACGTGCTCGGCGATCCGCTCCCCGTCGAGGAGGCGGCGGATGAGCGACACCGACTCGTCCAGCCGGTCGAGACGCTCTCCGAAGCCGCTCCCGAAGTCGATGCCGAACGCGTCGTGCTCGCGGCCGAACCACGCGCCGCCGATGCCGAGCACGGCGCGCCCGCCGGACACGTGGTCGAGGGTCGTGGCCAGCTTGGCCGTGAGGCCGGGGTTTCGGAACGTGTTCGCGCCGACCATCAGGCCGAGCGTCGCATGGTCCGTCAGCGACGCGAGCGCGGCGAGGGTCGCCCAGCCCTCGAGGATCGGCTGTTCCCACGGACCGACGATCGCCATGAGGTGATCCCAGGTCC
Organism: Candidatus Limnocylindrales bacterium; assembly: GCA_036264795.1. Lineage (GTDB taxonomy): Bacteria > Chloroflexota > Limnocylindria > Limnocylindrales > CSP1-4 > CF-46. Next base: position 5,498 of record DATAQF010000135.1, read on the forward strand.
AGAGGCTGTCGAGGCCGGCGCGGTCGCCGCGGACGGCGGCGTCACGGAGCGGCGCCCAGGACTCGGTCTGAGGCCAGAGCAGGGCCCCGACCTTGACCGTCATCGGGCGAGCGCTCCGTTCACGCCGTCAGCTTGGGAAGGACGTCACGGCCGAAGACCTCGAGCCATTCCTTCTGGTTTCGGCCCACGTTGTGGAGGTAGACCTGATCGAAGCCGAGATCGAGGTACTTCTGGATCTGGATGCGGTGGGCCTCCGGGTCGGACGAGATCAGCATCCGGCCCTCGAAGTCCTCCGGCCGAACGAGCTTCGCCATCTGCTCGAAGTCGAGCGGGCTGCGAATGTCCTGCTTCGGGAACTTCATCCCGCCGTTCGGCCACTCGGTCATCGCGTTCGCCATCGCCTCCTCATCGGTCGGCGCCCACGAGAGGTGGAGCTGAAGGATGTAGCGGAACGTGCTCGGATCCTTGCCGGCCTCGCGGCAGCCCGCCTCGCAGTTCTGGCGGATCATCTCGATCTTCGACTCGGGGGCACCGACCGTGATCAGCCCGTCGGCATACATGCCGGTCTTCTTCGCGGTGATCGGGCCCGCCGTGGCGATGTAGATCGGCGGCGCCTCGTCCGGCATCGTCCAGAGCCGGGTCGACTCGAGCTTGAAGAACTTGCCGTCGTGCTTGACGTCCCGGCCCCGGCTGCCGAAGAGCCGCTTGATGATCTCGATTGCCTCGAACATCCGATTGATCCGGTCCGGCGTCTCCGGCCAGTAGCCCGCGACGATGTGCTCGTTGAGCGCCTCGCCGCTGCCGATCCCGAGCCAATGCCGGCCCGGGTACATGGCCGCCAGCGTCGCGGAGGCCTGGGCGACGATCGCAGGGTGCATCCGGAAGCTCGGGCAGGTCACCCCCGGCCCGACGTCGCCCTTCGTCCGCTCGCCGATCGCCGTCATCACGTTCCAGACGAACGCGGCCTGCCCCTGCTGGGGCACCCACGGCTGGAAGTGGTCGGCGGCCATCACGCCGCTGAAGCCGTGCTCCTCGGCGAGCGCCGAATAGCCGACGACCTCCTGGGGCCCGAACTGCTCGAGCATGGCGGCGTATCCGATCGTGGGGCTGGTCATTCACTGACTCCGTATTCGAAGGTGGACAGGGGCGCGACCCGGAACGTGACTCGGTCCTGGCCGGCGTACTGCTCGGGATCCTCGCCGTAGCGCCGGGCCAGGGCCTGGATGTCGGCGACGGCCTCGTCGCCGTCGCGCAGCTTCTCCGCGCGACCCTTCACGCCGACCCAGTGGCTCGGGCGTTCCGGGTCCGGCACGGCGACCGAGATCCGATCGTCGCGATCGAGATTCCTCGGCCAGCGCCGGTGGGGTCGGCTGTTGATCAGGAGCTCGTCGCCATCGAGGGCGAACCAGACGACGGCCTGGTGCGGCGAGCCGTCCGGGTTGATCGTGGCGATCGTGGCGTCGCGCGGGACCTCGAGAAACGCCCGGATCCTGTCGGGCAGGGGAGGGGGCGTCAGGGCGGCGCCGGCAGTGGGCAGTTGCGGCTCCGCGGTGCGTGCCGAGTCCGGGGAAGCGTGGGCGGGCTCCATCGGGCGATGGTAGCCGAGCGGCCCCGCGCAGGCTCCGCGGGCCCGGCGGCCCGGGGTTCTCGATGGGCGCGCGTGCTCGACCGACGCGCTTCTCGGCCCGGCGAGGTCAGTCCGTGGCGGCCGCGACCCGTGTCGCGCGGGCGCTCTGGAGGGGGCGCGCCGCGTCGACGCGGCGCCTGATCGCGCGGCGGGCGGAGTCGAGCTGGAGCGTGTCGATCTTGCGGGGAGGCGCCGGCTCCGGTGCGGGCTTGCCGATCAGGTAGCCCTGCCCCAGATCGACCCCGAGCGCGGTGAGCATCGCGAGGTCCGCCCGGCGCTCGATCCCCTCGGCGAGCAGCAGCGCCCCGATCCGGCCGCCGAAGGAGACGAACGCCTCGACGAGGGCCTGCTTCGCGTCGTCGCGGGCGATCCCCGATGCGATCTCGCGGTCGATCTTGATGATCGACGGCCGGAGCGCCGCGATCATCGAGAAGCTCGCGTAGCCGGCGCCGGCGTCGTCGATCGCGAAGCCGAACCCGAGACGCCGGAGCGCCTTGACCTGCTTGACCATCGAGCCCATATCGGAGACGACCTGCTGCTCGGTGCATTCCAGGGTCACGTGGCGCGGCTCCATGCCGGCGGCCGCGACCATGGCGGCGAACGTCCGAGCCTCGAACTGGCTGTCGAGCATGCTCGCCGGCGTGAAGTTGATCGCGAGGTGGAGCGGCGGCTCGCCCTTTGCCCGACGCGCGGCCTGGAGGCCGCCGACCCGATCGAGGATGACCCGGACGATGAACGAATCGAGCTCGACCGTGCGGCCCGTATCGATCGCCGCCTGGACGACCGACGTGATCGACTGCTGGAGCCCGGGCATCTCCGGCCGGAAGAGGCACTCGTACTCGACGAGCTGGCCCGTCGTGAGCTCGACGATCGGCTGGTAGGCGATGCCGTGGACGTTCCGCAGGGTGAAGAAGTAGTCGAGCATCTTCGTCTGGACGAACTGGCCGGTCTGGGCCATGCCGATGCGCTCCGCGAGCCCGGACTGCTGCACGGCCGCCGAGAGGGCCACGAGATGACGCTCACCCTCGGGCAGCGCCGCGTCCAGCGTCACGAGTCCATACGACGGGGAGCGGACCTCCGCCGCGATCTGGGCGGCGCGCGCGTCGGTGAGCTCCTCGGCCGGTCCGATGACGACGATCCCGGCGTCGAGCTCGAACACCCGGCCGCTGGGAACGGCCTCCGCGAGCCGTCGGGCGAAGCGGATGTCGCGCGACCAGAGCAGGCGATGATCGCCCTCGTCGCGTTTTGCCCCCGTCAAGAACCGCACGAGCTACCCCAATTCCAGGC
>DATAQF010000100.1:0-6634 GCA_036264795.1 Candidatus Limnocylindrales bacterium
GAGCCCGTTCGCCAGTCCCAGCGTCACGATCGCCAGGATCGTGCACGTGCCGATCACGACCGCCGACGTCAGCCCGATCGTCAGCGGTTTCGGGCCGATCGAGCGCAGCTCGGCGAGCCGGAGGTTCAGACCGATCGCCGACAGGGCGACGAGGATCAGCGCCCGGGCGGCAACCTCGAGATCGGTCGCGAGCGGGGCGTCGATCGCACCTGCGCTTCGCAGGGCCGACAGCGCGAGGAAGCCGAGGACGAAGACCGGGACCGCCCGGCGGAGGCCCGTCGCCGTGTCGCCGCGCGAATGGGAGATGCCATCCTCGTCCGTCTGGGCTCGGCGATTCCACAACCACGCGATCGCGACCAGGAGCGGCGCCATCAGGGCGTTCCGGATCAGCTTGACCACCGTGGCGATCTCGAACGCGCCGGGGGAGTACGCGGCGCTCGCGGCCACGACCTGGCTCGTGTCATTGATCGCAATCCCGGCCCACAGCCCGAACACCGCGTCGCCGAGGTGGGCCGTGTGCCCGATCAGCGGGTAGAGGAAGACGGCCGCCGTTCCGAAGAGCGTCACGGTGGCGACGGCGTAGGCCACGTCCCGTGACCGAGCGGAGATGACCGGCGCGGTCGCGACGATCGCGGTGTTGCCGCAGACGGCGGCACCGACGGCGAGCAGGAGCGCCAGCCGGGAATCCACGGCCGCGAGCCGGGACAGGACCAGGACGAGCGTCAGGGCCGCCGCCATCGTCGCGGCAATGATCGCCGCCGCGGGCAGGCCGATCCCCGCGATCTGCTGGATGCTCAGCTTCGCCCCGAGGAGGACGATCCCGAGACGAAGCAGCGCCCCGGCCGCGACCTTCAATCCGGGCCCGAGTGGAGCCGTTCGAACCGCCGGCACCCGTCCGACCACGATGCCGAGGAGGATCGCGATCGTGACCTCGGAGACGACGGGCGGCAGGACCGTCGTCGCGAGCCGCGCGATCGCCGCAACCGCGATCGCCGCGAGAAGGCCGGGCGCGAGTCGGCGAACGAGGACGAATGCCGCTCCACCGGGACGGCGGTCGGCTGCGACCGGGGGAGCCGGCTCGGTCAGAAGGCCGCCGCGGGACCGACCGTGAGGCCGAGGGTCGGGCCGTCGGCCAGCGGTTCCGGCAACGGGTCGATCAACGGATCGACGGGAACGGGCGTCGGCCGGTCATAGGTCTCGAAGGTCAGCAGGCCGCCGGCGATCCGCGAGACCCGCTGGAACTCGAGCGTGTACTGCTGGTACATCGCCTCGAGCAGCCCGACGGCACGCTGGTGCGCCGGCTTTCGGGCCGCGCTGCGAGCGTCGGGGCGGCTCGTCCAGAGGCAGAACGAGAGGCAGGACCCATCCGGAGCGGTCGGACCCTTGAAGTAGTGAACGAAGCCGGGCGCCGCCTCCGCCTCCTCGTGCGCGGCCTCGTCGTAGAGGCGGAGCATCTCCTCGTCGGCATCGGATCGCCGGATCGAGCGGAACGCGACCAGGTACCACTCGCCTTCGGCGAGGCCACGGCCGGCGTCCTCCCAGTTGAACGCCTCGGCGATCGGAAGGCTTGCGTATTCCTCGGAGACGGGAGCGAGGCCGGCAAGAACGTCCATTCCGCTCGGACAATACGCGAACGCGCCCGATTGTCAAATCGTGAGAGGGTCCTATTCCGTATTGCGAGTCTTGGTACCTTCGGATCCGCGGACGTTGGCAAGCGGTGGGGGTGTTCGACTGCCCGGGTCAGCTGCGGCGCGGCCCCGCCCGGGTCAGCCGCCCGAGCCCGACGGACCGAGCCGCCGCGCGACCTCGAGGGCCGCCTCCGGCAGGAGGCGCGCGACGCGCGCCCGCCACTTCGGGCCGCACCGCGACGCCGGCCCGACGACCGCGATCGCCGCGACGATCCCGTCCTCGCGCAGAACCGGCGCGCCGATCGAGACCGTGCCCGCGATCGCCTCGTTCTCGCTTCGGGCGAGACCCGTCGCCACGATCTCCGCGAGATCTGTTCGGAGCCGCTCCTCGGTCGAGACGGTCGAGGTGAGCGCGGTCAGGCCGGCCCCGATCACCTCGTCGAGGATGTCGCTCGGGGCGTAGGCGAGGAGCACCTTCGAGAGCGCACCGGCGTGGAGCGGAAACGCCGTCCCCGGTTCGACCGCGACCCGCAGCGGGCTCGTCGACGGCACCGACTCGAGGCAGACGGCGGTCAACCCGATCCGTCGGGAGACGAGCGCCGTCTCGCCCGTCTCCTCTGTAAGCCGCTTCAGGACCGGGTCAGCGGCACGGATCAGCTCTTCGCTCGTGATCGTCGTTCCGCTGCCGATGATGAGCCGCGGACCGAGGCGATAGCCGGCGCCCTGGCGATCGACGAACCCGAACCCGGCCAGCGTCCGAAGGTAGCGATAGATCGTCGACACCGGCGTGTCGAGAAGGACGCTCAGCTCGTCGGCGCGGATCTCGCCACGGTCGGCGATCGTCAGCAGGACGCGCAGACCCCGCGCGAATGATGTGTCCTCGGCCGCCTCCTCGGGCGGGTGGTCACGCGCCGTCGACACCGGCCGTCTCCCCCGCCACGACCTCGCGCGACAGCGATCCGTCACGAACGGCATCGGCGAGCGCCGTGACGTCGGGCACATGATCGCCGCTCCGGAGATAGGGGACGACCCGCCGCACCGCCGCGGTGGCGCGAGCCGTTCCCCGGCCCTGGCGGAGACCGCGCAGCTCGACGGCCTGGGCCCCGACGGCCAGCTCGATCGCCGTGATCGTCCCGCCGAGGGCCGTCATCTCCGCGACGCGCCGGGCCGCCAGCGGGGCCATCGTCGTGCGGTCCTCGATCCCTTCCGCGTGGGCGGTCGAGGTCAGCTCGAACGACACGGGCTGGGCAAGGAGGCGAGCTTCCACGGCCAGACTCTGGGCGGCCAGGCTGAGGTACGTCAAGCCCGCCTCGGCCGTGTTCGGGACGGGCGTCAGCCCGGTCGGGAGGCCGGACCACGGGGTCCCGAGCGCCTTCACGGTTCGCTCTGCCGAGGTCGTGAGCGCCGTCGCGAGGACGATTCGAAGGTAGTCGAGAGCCGCGGCGAGCGGCAGGATCTCGAAGTTCGCGACGGACACCACCCGTTCCTCGTCTGGCACGACGATCGGGTTCCCCTGCGAGGCGTTGAGCTCGATTGCCAGCTGGGCGTCCACATGATCGAGAACGTCGCGACAGGCGCCCTGGATCTGGGGAAGGTTCCGAAAGCTGAGGGGATCCTGCAGATTCCTGGCGCCTCCCGGGTCGCAGATGGCGCTGCCGGCGAGCAGGTCGCGGAGCCGATCCAGCGTGCGGCGGATCCCCGGATAGGGCCGCACGTCGGCAATCGCCGGATGGAGCATCGTCGGGTTGGCCGCGAGGCCCTCGAGGCTGAGGGCACCGGCGATCTCCATCGTGTCGAGAAGGGTTGCGGCGTCGCTGACCGCGAGGGCGGCCCAACCGGTCGAGAACGCGTTGTTGTCGAGGAGCGCGGTGCCCTCGCCCGCCTCGAGCGCGATCCCTTGGAACAGCGCATCGGCGAGCTCGGCAAGGGGCGCGAGATCCGCCTGGCCCACCGACCCGATCGTCCGGATGCGCGGCGTCTCCCCATCGTTCAACGCCGTCACCAGCCGGTCGGCGAGCTCCGGGCGGACACCCGCCGAACCCTCGGCAAGATGGTTCGCGAGACGGAGCATCGTCGCGCGAACGACGTCGGCGGCCGCGTCCGGCCCCTGGCCGACGATGTGGTGTCGGAGCATCCAGGCCGCGTACCCGTCGGTCTCTCCCGGCTGGATCGGCACGCGTTTCAGGACGCCGACCGCCGTGTTCGAGCCGTAGACGGCATCTCCCCGGGCGAGGGTTGCGCGGACGATCCCCCGCATGCGGGCCATTCGCTCACGAGCCTCCGGCGCAAGCTCCACCGTCTCGCCCTCGCGGGCGACGCGGACGACCTCGTCGCGGGTCAGGTCACGGCCAGTCAGGACGACGGTCACGTCGAACCTTCGGGCACGAAGAAGCCCGTCCGGGTTCCGGACGGGCTTCGTTCGATCAATGGAGCCGAGGGCTAGTTCAGGAGGCCCTGGGCGGTGAGGAAGGCCTTGGCGACCTCCCCGACATCCTTCTGGTTGACCGCGACGTCGACACCCATCGTGGTGAGCGCCTCGGTGGTGATCTTCGCCGAGGCGTCGTTCAGGAGCTTCGAGAAGGCATCCTTGTCGACCTTGGCGAGATAGTCGTTGCGAACCAGCGGGGCGATGTTCTCGGCCGGCTGGGTCTTCTTGTCGTCGTCGAGGACGACGAACCCGAACTGGGCGATGGCCGGCTGGGTCGAGCAGAACTCGGCCACGTCGATCGCCTTGCCCTGGAGAGCCTGCGCCATCGGGACGTCGCAGGCGCCGAGCGCCGTGCGCTTGGCCGGCGGGTACGTCAGGCCGTAGGTCTTGAGCGCGCCCGCGCACAGCGGGTTCGTGTCGCAGTCGGCGGGCAGACCCCACTTCAGGTCGGCCTGATGCGCCGCAAGATCGCTCATCTTCGCCAGGCTGAACTGGGTCGCGGTGTCCTTACGGACGGCGAACGCGTTCGTGTCGGTCCCGGGAGCGATGGCAAGCACCGTGATGTTCTTGTTCTTGGCGTCGAGCGCCGCCTGGAGGGCCGTGGCATTTGCCTGGCCGTCACCGCTGATCTTCGTCTTGTCGTAGAAGCCGAGCCCGGATCCGACGTATTCCGGGACCAGGTCGACCTGGCCGGCGTCCATGATCGGGATGCGCTGCTGGCGGGAGCCGAGGCCGAACTTGCGCTCGACCGTGTACCCGGCGTGCTCGAGCACCTGGGCGTAGATCTCGCCGACGAGCTTCGACTCGTAGAAGTTGTCCGAGCCGATTTTGATGTTCGCCTTCGCTGCGGCCGAAGCCGAGGCGCCGGCCGATTCGCTGGCGGCCTGGCTCGACGGCGCCTGGCTCACCGGGGCCGCTGACGGTGCCGGAGTCGCGCCCGTGGAGCAGGCGCCGACCAGGATCAGCAACGTCAAACCAAGCCCAAGCACGCGGGGTGTCCGCATGTGGCTGTCCTCCTCAAACCTGCCGCGGGGAGCGGCATCGCCCGCGTACATTACCAGCGCACCCGTCGCGCGTCGCCCCTGAATGCTCAGGCGGCGGCTCCCCGTGCCGGAACCGCGATCTCCGGTTCGTCGATGACCGACGTCGGTCCCGAGCTTCCGCGACGCCTCGTCCTCCGCAACGCACGCGGGGTGAGCCGGTTCTGGACCCAGGCGAGGATGAGGTCGACGCCGATCGCGAGGCCGGACACGAGGATCGCGCCGCAATAGATCGACGGCGTGCCGACATCGCCCTGACTCAGGCCGTCGAAGATGAACCGGCCGAGACCGCCGCCGCCGAGGATCGCCCCGATCGTCGCCGTCGCGATGACCTGCAGCGTCGCGGTCCGGAGCCCGCCCACGAGGATTGACGATGCCAGCGGGAGCTCGACGCGTCCGAGAATCTGCCGTTCGGACAGGCCCATGCCCCGGCCGGCCTCGATGAGGTCGCGATCGACGGAACGCAGCCCGGCGTAGGTGGAGACGAGGAGCGGCGGGATCGCGAGGAAGGTCATCGCGAGGAAGATCGGGAGGAACGTCAGCCCGAAGCCGGCGTCGTACCCGAGGATCGGCGCAAGGGTCAGGGTCAACGGCACCGGGATGACCATCATCGCGTAGGACGGGATCGCCCGGCCGATGTTGGCCAGGTTGATCGCCAGCCCGGAGCCCCGGTTCGTGTGCCCGATGTAGAGCCCGATCGGGATCGCGATCAGCAGCGCGAGCAGAATCGACGAGCCGGCGATCGAGAGGTGCTCGAAGAGCCGGGTGGGACTCCCCGTCGGGCCCGACCAATTGGCAGGGTCGAGGAAGAAGGAGACGATCTGGTCCATCAGGCGACTCCGGCCCGAGCGTGGGCCCAGGGCGTGACCAGGTGTTCGAAGCGGACGAACAGGAAGTCGGCGCTGAAGGCGAGCAGCACGGAGAGCACGGCCCCGAGCTCGTACTTCGTCGGGAAGAAGGTTTGAATGCCCTCGGTGATGAGCTGGCCGAGCCCGCCGAACGTCTCCCCGCCGATGACCGCCGCGACCGTGGCGAGACCGATTGCGGTGACGCTCGCGAGCCGGACGCCGGCGATCATCAACGGGACGGCGAGGGGCAGCTCGACGCGGAACAGCCGCTGGCGGCGGGTGTAGCCCATGCCCTCCGCCGCCTCGAGGATGTCGGCCGGCACCGACGTGAACCCGGAGGTGAAGCTGCGGAAGAGGATGAGCAGCGTGTAGGTGGTCAGCGGGATCAGCGCGGTGACGAGGGTGATGCCGGTGATCGGAACGAGCAGGGAGAAGGCGGCAAGGCTCGGGATCGTGTAGAGCAGGCCGGTAATCGCGGTCACCGGCGCATAGGCCCGCGGCTGTCGGACGGCCCAGACCGCCAGCACGAGCGAGATCACGATCCCGAACAGGAGCGGGAGGATCGTCAGCTGCAGGTGCTGGATGATCCGTTCGACGATCTGACCGAGGTGCCCCGCGACCCAGCTGAAGTCGAAGACTTTTGTGCCGGGCGGCATCTCAGGCCTCCGTTCCGACCGCGTCCGGCGTCGC
>DATAQF010000286.1:0-6451 GCA_036264795.1 Candidatus Limnocylindrales bacterium
GAAGCCCTTCTACCTGCTGAAGTCGGTCCTCGAGGACGAGGGCCTCACGGCGATCTGCAAGGTCGTGATCAAGGACCGCGAGGCCCTCGCGGCGCTCGACCCCTTCGCCGAGACGATGCTCCTGACCACCCTGCATTGGCCCGACGAGATCCGCTCGACGGCCGAGCTCGACCTGCCTGACGAGGAGTACACGTTCAAGCCGGCGGAGCTCGCGATGGCGAAGCAGCTCGTCTCGGCGATGACCGCCGACTTCGACCCCGCCGCCTACAAGGACGAGTACCGCGAAGCGCTCATGCAGGTCATCGAATCGAAGGTCGAGGGCCGCGAGGTCACGACCCCCGAGCCGGTCGAGGAGGGCGGCAAGCTCATCGACCTGATGGCCGCCCTCGAGGCTTCGGTCAACGCCGCGACGGCGGCACGCGACAGCGCCAAGCCCGTCAGCGTCGCAGACGCGAAGAAGGCCCGGGAGGGTCGCGCGAAGAGCGAGCCCGCAGCCCGCAAGGCCGCGGCGAAGAAGCCGGCATCGGCCGAGGAATCCGAGGAGGCCGGGTCGGCGACCCCGGCTCGGACGCGGAAGCGCAAGACCGCCTGAACGCGTCGCGCGCCGGGCAACGCGCCCCCGCCGGCCCGGACGCGGCAGACTGAGCGGCGATGCCGCTCGAGCAATACCGCCGCAAGCGCAACTTCGACCGGACCCCGGAGCCGGCCGGCGACCTGGCGCCGCCGAGCCGTTCCGGCCGATTCGTGATCCAACGCCACCGTGCGACCCGGTTGCACTACGACTTCCGGCTCGAGATCGACGGCGTGCTCGTCAGCTGGGCCGTCCCCAAGGGCCTGACGCTCGACCCGAAGGCGCGCCGGATGGCGATCCACGTCGAGGATCACCCGATCGAATACTTCGATTTCGAAGGCGTGATCCCGAAGGGCCAGTACGGTGCAGGCGACGTGATCGTCTGGGACTGGGGCACCTGGACGCCGGAGGCGGAAACCCCCGATCCGAAGGCTGCGATCGAGAACGGCGAGCTGAAGTTCGTTCTCGCCGGCCAGAAGGTGCGTGGCCGCTTCACGATCGTCCGGACGAGCCGCCGGCCGGGCACGGATCCCACGACGCCGTTCGAAGACGACAGCGAGCAGTGGCTCCTGATCAAGAAACGTGACGACGACGCGGTCGAGGGCTGGGACGCCGAGGACCACCCGCAGAGCGTGAAGACGGGTCGAACCAACGACGAGGTCAAGGCGAACCGCGACGCCCTGTGGATCAGCGAGATCCCGGCGGCAGTGGCCGCGATCGACCTTTCGAAAGCGCGGCAGCGACCGATGCCGGAGCGGATCGAGCCGATGCTCGCCACGCTCGCGTCGACGCCGTTCAGCGACCCGGACTGGCTGTACGAGGTGAAGTGGGACGGCTATCGGGTCGAGGCGGTCGTTCGGGACGGAAAGGCGAAGCTCTGGACGCGGAACATGAAGGACGCCGAGACCTACTTCCCGAAGCTGCTCTCGCCGCCGACGTGGATCGATGCGCGAGAGGCGATCGTCGACGGGGAGGTCGTGGCGATCGACGATGAGGGCCGTCCGGACTTCGGGCTGCTCCAGGAGCGGATCAGCGAGTCGCGGGCCTCGGGTCGGATCGCCGGCGGACTCGTCTACCAGGTCTTCGACCTCCTCTATTTCGACGGAAGCCTCCTCGTCGACGTCCCGCTCGAGGACCGCAAGCGTCTGCTCCGAAGCATCCTCCGGGAGACTCCTCGGGTCCGATTTGCCTCCCATGTCGTCGGGGAGGGCCTCGCGTTCATGGAGGCCGCCCGCCAACGAGGTCTCGAGGGCATCGTGGCGAAGCTTCGGCAATCGCCGTACCTCCCGGGCCGACGCAGCCCGGCCTGGCTGAAGCTGAAGATTCGACCCGAGCAGGAGCTCGTCGTCGGCGGCTGGACGCCGGGTGAGGGCAATGCCCGCGACCTCGGTGCGGTCGCCGTCGGGGTCTACGACGATGGCAAGCTGCGGTTCGCCGGCAAGGTGGGTTCGGGCTTCACCGCAACCACGCGCAGGCGCCTGCTCGACACGATGGCGCCGCTTGCCACCGACGATCCGCCCTTCGATCCACCGCCCCCGAAGGACTACCGCGGTCGCTGGGGCGGGGACCTGCGCGGCATCCAGTGGATCCGCCCGGAGCTCGTCATCCGCGCCGAGCTCGGCGGCTGGACCCGCGACGGCCACGTGCGCCAGACGTCGTTCAAGGGCATCGAGCTCGGCAAGGACCCGCGGGCGGTCGTCCGCGAGGTACCGATCCCATCCGCCGCTGCGGTCGCGGCGGCCGAGGCAACGAAGACGGAAACGGAGGAGTCGGTGGCGACATCGCACGAACCCTCGGCATCCGAGAACGGAACCGGCCCCAGGGCCGCATCAAGGAAGGCGAAGCCCGCGACCGAACGAGCGAAGCCCGCGACGTCGAAGGCGGCTCGGCCAAGGGTCGGGCGGTCCACGGCGACGACAGCGAGCCCATCAGGCGGTCCGATCCTCGGACCGGATGGCCTGCCGTGGTCGGCCGAGCCCGAGGAGCTCGAGCGGCTTCGGTCGATGCCGGCCGAGGGGGTGTGGCACGTCGGTGGCCAGCACGGCGAGGACCTGAAGCTGACGAACCTCGACAAGGTCCTCTTTCCGCCGCTCCCCGATGAGCCCGACGCGAAGCCGGTCACGAAGCGCGAGCTCGTCGAGTACTTCGCGCGAATCGCCCCGACGGTGCTGCCCCACCTGGCCGATCGACCACTGAACCTGCATCGCTTCCCGAATGGAGCGGACGGGCCGGGCTTCTGGCAGAAGGACATTCCCGAGACCGCACCCGGTTGGCTCCGGCGCTGGCGCGAGGTCGGCGTGGCCGAGCGAGAGGCGAACGAGCACCTGATCGCGGACCGGGTCGCGACGCTCTGCTGGCTCGGCAACCAGGCGGCGTTCGAGATCCACGCGTGGACGTCGCGAATCGAGGATCCGGCCCGGCCGACGTTCGCCCTGATCGACATCGACCCGGGCACGAAGACGACCTGGGAGGAGACCCTCGTCCTCGCCCGACTCTACCGCGCTGCGCTGGCCCACCTGAAGGTCCGCGGCTACCCGAAGCTGACCGGGCAGCGCGGCATCCAGGTCTGGATTCCGATCGTGCCGCGCTATACGTTCGCGGAGACGAGCGCGTGGGTCGAGCGGATCAGCCGGGCCATCGGTGGGACCGTCCCGGACCTCGTGTCGTGGGAATGGGCCAAGGGATCGCGGGGTGGGCGAGCCCGGCTCGACTACACGCAGAACGCGTCGATCAAGACGCTCGTCGCACCCTACGCGGTCCGCCCCGCGGCAGGGGCGCCTGTCTCCGCGCCGATCAGCTGGGACGAGCTCGACGATCCCGGACTCCGGCCCAACGCGTGGACGATCCGGACGATCGTCGGGCGGGTCGAGCGGCTCGGCGACCTGTTCGCGTCCGCTCAGACCGATGCGCAGGAGCTGCCGGAGCTCTGACGGCTGCGCCGCCTGGGGCGCGGGGAGATCAGCGCCAGGCGCGCGGGTCGGCGGGGGAGTAGGGGAGAACGAACCAGCCGAGGAGCGGTTCGCCGGTCGACTGCTGAACGTTCGTCGGCCGGAAGGCCCGGTCGAGATCGAGCGTCGTCGTGACGTCGTCCCGATCCGGCCAGTTCGGGTCGTAGAGCCGAAGCGTCACCCCCCGCCCGTCCTCAGCGTAGCCCCAGGCCATCACCTGGTGGTTACGCGTCAATTGCCGCGGGTCGGGGGACGCGACGCGGATGAGCCCGATCATCGCCGGCTTGCCCGCGTCGAGGAGCGCGCGAGCCTTCGGCCACTCATGCTCGAACGTCGACCGCGCGCGGTCGCCCCCGAAGGAGCCGCCCAGCGCCGATCGCAGCCAATACCGGACCGGAACGGTGAGCCACGCCAGCGACTCCACCTGGCGCCTGACGATCGATCGGAAGCGCGGCGATCCGGTCGATGGCGGCTCGCGATCCGGCGGCATTGCCACGCCGGCCGCGAACAGGTCCCCGACCGTGTAGACCATCCCGCCGCAGAGCCCGTCGGCAGCGTCGCCGATGCCGATGCGGCGGGGATCGAATGGACCGATCCGGACGGTCGGCCCCGGCGGCCACGCATTGGCGTAGTGGAACCCGTGCACACTCGGCAGGAAGCCGGGAAGAGTGCGTTCCCTCACGGGTGCCGCCGCTCACTGCTTCGGTTGCTTCGGCCCTTCTCGTCGCGTCCGTTCAAGTCGTGACAGTAACCCGGACGATGCCGGGCGGTACGCCGGTGGCAGCCAGCGAGCCGGTGCTCGGGTCGACGACGTCCAGGACGAGGAGGAACTCCCCCGGAACCGATGGTGCCGTCGTCTGGATGACGATGCTCGCCGACGCCCCCGGCGCGAGCCCTGCCGGCAGGATCACGGAGGCGACACCGCCGCCGGCGGCCGGATTGCCGTCGGGAGCTCCGAGGTCGACCCACCGAGCGACGAGCGTCGCCCGACGGGCGGGCTCTGCCTCCGCCTCCCCGATGGCGTGGACCGTGGCGACATGGCCCCACGCCGAGCGGCCCAGATTCGTGACGCGGACCGCGAGGTCGAGCCGTCCGGCGGCCGCCGTCCTCGCGGTTGCCGTCATCGCGTAGGCGGCCGTCTGGCCGCCGACGACGCGAACGACGAGCGCCGGGACGAGGGCCTGCGTGGCCGCATCGAAGGCCACCCCATCGGAGCCATGGATGGTGGCGACCAGCCGGTACAGGCCGGGGCTCGCCGGGATCTGGACCGCGACGGACAGCCCGCCACCTCGCAGCCGCTTGGCCGGAACCGGAGCCACGACCTCGCCCGGCCGCTCGGGCAGGACGAGATCGGCGCCGGGTGCGTCCTGGGTCGCGGCCGTCCCGGGGTCGGAGGCGCCGGCTGGAGTCGTCGCTGCGCCCGCGTCGAGCGAGTCCCAGCGCGTTCCGATCATCAGCTGCTTCGGAAGCGTCGCGAGGACGTCGGCTGCCACCGGCAGGACGAGGTTCGTGGTCGTGCCCGTCGTCGGCGGGCTCGTGAGATCGGGTGCACCGAATGTCAGCCCCAGCCCCATCAGCGATGGCTCGGCGACGGGCTTGAAGGGACCCGGCCGCCAGACGGCGGAGTCGAGGACCTGGGCGCTCCCGAGGCTCGGGTGGAGCACGATCGAGCGATGAAATCCCGAGGTCACCTGATCGGGATCCATCTCCGCCACGGCGCCCTTCGTTCGTTGGCTGTCGAAGCGCAGGAAATGGTCGTTGCGATTCGGCGCCGATCGCCAGATTGCGTCGATCTTCGATCGGCCGCGGAGCACGGACGTCACGTAGTAGGTCGGTGACAGGTACGAATCGGCGATCACGGCGCCGGCGCCTGCCCGGAAGAAGCCGGCTGCGTAGTTGTCGACCCGCTGCTGCGCCTGGTCGAGGGTTCCTTCGGCAAGCCCCGGCTCCGTGTTCCCGCTCGCGTAGCAGAGGTGGCTGAAGACGACGATGGCATTCGGGGCGAGCTTGACCTGGGAGCCGATCTGCTGCTCCCCGAAGTACTGGTGGCTGTCCGCCGCTCCGGCATGCGGGTTCAGCCCGAAGCCGTCCTGGCTCGGCGGGTCGAGGGCGTTCCGGTAGATGCTCGGCCAGCCATTGCCGTGACCGAGATAGACGACCAGCGAGGCACCCCGGAGGGCCGCCTTGACGGCGGGCCACGTCGCGTCCGGCGAGTACACCTTGACGACGTTCGAGCTGTACGCCGCCGCGGCGTCGGCGGTCTCGTCAGCCAGGCGCTTGTAGTAGGAGGTGGCCGCGCCTGCCGGTCCGACGATCAGAACGACCTTCGCCGGAACGCCCGTCCGGACGGAGGCGCGGGCCGCGACTGGCCCGACGCCGACGATCAGCACGGCCATCGCCGCGACGAGCGCGACAGGCCCCGTACGAGATCGCCGAGTCACCGGATCTGGTCTCCCCTCAAGTCGAACGACGATAGCGCTGGACCCTCGCCGGCACCATAGCAAAGGGTCATCCACCGACCATCTCCGCCCGTTTCACGATTGGTTTACGGTGCATTACCGCACCGACATCACCCGATTTCGCGTCCCTCCAAACGCGCCTGCGGCGCCGAACGCTAACCTTTACGTTAACGGCAAGGTGCGGTATCCTCGGAGTCCATGAGTCATCTAGACGTCGCCGCGGAATCGACCCCGGACGCGCCGGCCGGACCGCTGCTCCGGATCCAGGAAGTCAGCGCCGCGCTGGGCATGACGACCCGGCGCCTCCGCTACTACGAAGAGCTCGGGCTACTCAAGCCCGCCGCGCGCTCGGACGGCGACTATCGCCTCTACGACCAGGACGATCTCGAACGCCTTCGCTTCATCAAGGGACTGCGCGACGACGCCGGGTTCAGCCTGTCCGAGATCGGTCAGCTCCTCGAGGACGAGGCCGC
>DATAQF010000309.1:0-4785 GCA_036264795.1 Candidatus Limnocylindrales bacterium
AAGCCGACTATCACAGCGTTACCTTGCAGCCACCATTGCGTCCAGTACTAGGGAGTTCCTAGGACGACATTCTGTTGCTGGTCCGCAACAGCCGGCACATACCGGGCAGGCGGCCATTCCTCTGGTCCCCGCTGCCCTCGCCCCCTGGCTCGGCCTTTAGTTGCCGGCTGACCTTTCGCGTCGCCACCTCGCCCGCGGCCGTCGTCGTGGAGCTGGATCTCCCCTCACTGCAGGCTCGTCTCGGGGATTTTCGGCGTGGGCCGAAGCACGCCTCAGCCGTCGCCCGGACTGCCGCCGTTGTCGTCGCTGCTCGTGGGCGTCGGGCTCGGCGTCTGGCCGCCGCCACCAGGACCCGGGTTGCCCCCACCGGAGCCTCCACCACGGTCGTCGGTGCCGGTCGCGGTCGGGCTGGGCGTCCGCGGCCGCAGCGTCGCGCGGGGCGTCGTCGTCGAGCCGGGCGTTCCCGATTCAGGCGACGCATCGGCCGTCGGCGCCGGGCTCGGGCTCGGGCTCGGCGAGGGGCTCGGGCTCGGCGACGGGCTGGGACTGGGATCCACGGTTGGGCTGGGCGAAGCGGTCGGCGCGGCCTGATTCGGGAGAAGCGTCGACGGACCCGGCAGCGGAGTCGTCGGAATCTGGCTCAGCAGGTTCATCGCGCCGACCGCGGCGCCTCCGGCCAGCGCCAGCGACCCGACCGCGACCAGCAGCACGAGCGCAAGGGCCTGACCGCGGACGGCCAGCGGCGTCGAGCCGCCGACCACGACGCGCCAGGCATCGCCCATCGCCGCGACCGCCGCCCGAACGCGACCGGCGAGGAGCGCGACTCCGAATGCCCGGGCCGGTTGCGGCAGGGGCACTCGAGCGATCGCGAGCATGACTGCGTCGGTGAAGCCGACCGGCACGGCAATCGCGCCGTCGCCGCCCATCGACGCGAGCTCGAGGGTGATCTCTTGGACCAGGCGCTCCTCATCATCCGGATGGACGAACCAGCGGCTCATCGCGGACCCCGGTCGATGGCGGTCCGAAGCCGCAGCAGTCCGCGCCGGAGGTGGGTCTTCACGGTGCCGATCGGGCGGCCGGTCTGGGCGGCAATCTCGTCGAGGCTCAGCTCTCCGAAGAACCGCAGCGCGACGACTTCGCGATACGGCTCGTCGAGCCGCGCAACGGCGGATCGCACGCCGGCCGCGCGCTCCGCGCGGAGCGATGTGATCGCCGGGTCCTGTCCACCGGGCAGGTCGACGCCGGTGGCGCGGTTGGCGGGATCGATCCAGCTGACGTCACGCCGGCGCCGCGCCCGCCGAACGGCGATTCGGATCGCGATCCTTGTGATCCAGGCACCGAACGGACCCTCGCCACGCCACCCCGCCAGGCCTCGAAACGCGGTCACGAAGGCCTCCTGCGCAGCATCCTCGGCCTCGTGGAGGTCGCCGAGGACGCGATGGCAGGCTCGAATGACGGCAGCGGATTCGCGGTCGACGAGCACGCGGAACGCGTCGCGGTCGCCGGCCAGGACGGCCTCGACAACGGCGCGTTCATCGGTGCTTTCGGCGTAGGCAACTGGGGTCGACGGGATCGTGGCGGACACCCCGATGTGCGAAGGGACCATGGTCGGATACGTCCGACCATGGTCCACGGTTCCCGTTCAGCCTGCAGCGCAGCAGGTGGTCCGACCGTCGTCAGTCGCCACCCGAGCCCCCATCGCCGCCGGAGCCGCTCTTGTTACCGGAGCCGCTGTCGGCACCGGAGCCGCTGCCGCCGTGATCCTCGGAGCCGCTGGTGGCCTCGGGGGTCTCGGTCGGCTCGGGCGTGTCCGCAGCCTCGGACTGATCGTCCTGATCGTTGTCCTCGACCTGCTCGTTCTGGTCTCCGGCGGTCGAAGTGGGTCGCGCCGTGGACACAGGTGCGGCGGTGTGGGTCGGCTCAGGTGTGTCCGTCGGCTCGGCGCTGTCCGTCGGCTCGGCGGTCGCGGCAGCCTCGGCCGTGCCCGTCGCCTCGGGGCTGTCGGTCGGCTCCGCGGTGTCCGTCGGCTCCGGCGACGCGCTCTCGTCGCTCGTCACGTTCGCGTCCGTCGTTTGCGTCGGCGTCCGGGTCAGCGCGTTGGCGCCAAGAACGACGCCGGTCACGAGGAAGAGGGCGACCCCGGCGACGCCGAGACTGCGGACGAGTCGGTGCTGGACTTGCATCTGGTGGTCTCCCGAGACATCGACCGACTTTTGGGCGCCGGCCGTCTGAACTCTTGAGACCTCCCGCTCGAAGAAGGTTTCAGCCCGGCGTTGGGGCGCTCCCATCCTCGGTGCCTTCGGGCACCACGATCGTGCCCGCCGCCGGTTCCTCACCACCCTCGGTCGGACCGCCGGAGCCTTCGTCGACGGGTCCGAGGGCCTCCTGGACCCCCTCGTCACGACCCTCGTCCTGCGGCCCGGCCTCCCGCTCGATCACGAGGCGGCCGAGGCCTGCCGCCTCGAGCTCGGCCCCGAATGCGTCCGCATCGCCGACGAGGACGATCGCGGACGCGTCCGGTCGGATGTGGTCGCGGGCCGCTTTCTGAACGGCCTCCACCGTGACCGCCTCGATGGCCGCCCGGTACCGGCTGAGCTCGTCATCGGGCAGCTCGTGGATGACGAGCCCGGCGAGCGCCCCGACGACCGGGCCAGGGACCTCGAACCGAAGCGGGAAGACCCCGACGAGGAAGTCGCGGGCGCCCTTGAGCTCGGCCTCGGTCACAGGCGTGTCGCGGATCCGATCCAGCTCGGCCATGATGTCGATGATCGCGGGGACCGTGACCTCGGTGTTGACAGCGGCCCGGGCGGCGAACGGCCCGGCGGCGCGCCGCAGGTCGAACCCGGCACCGGCTCCGTACGTGTAGCCCTTCTCCTCGCGGAGCTTCGTGTTGAGCCGCGAGTTGAAGAGCCCGCCGAGGATCGCGCCCATCACGGACAGGGCGTGGAAGTCCGGGATCTGGCGCGGGAGCCCGATGTGCCCGATCCGAATCTCGGTCTGGACGGACCCCGGCCGATGGAGCACCCGAACGAAGCGGTCCCGGACGGCGCCCTCCGCGACGATGAGGCCCGTGGGCCCGGCACCGAACGAGGAACCCCAGGATCCGAACAGCCGCTCGGCGATCGCCGGCACGTCGATCCCGGCGAGGTCGCCACCGACGATGAGCGTTGCCCGGGCAGGATCGAGACCGCGCTCGTACGCCGCGCGCAGCTGGCTCGGGCCGAGGCGCTCGACCGTCTCCTTCGTGCCCCCCGACGGGCGTCGATAGGGCGATCCGCCGGAGTAGATCGTGGCGGCATAGGCCTCGTCGGCTCGCCGTCGAGGGTCGGCCTCGGCCTGGAGCAGGTCGTTGAGGCGCTCATCGCGGAGGCGATCGACCTCCGGAGTCGGGAACGTCGGGTGAAGGGCAACCTCCGCGAGCAGGTCGAGCGCCGGCTCCAGACGGGTCGCCGGCACGTCGACACCGATCGTCATCGCGTCCCATCCCGCGTCGGCGTGGATCGCGGCGCCGAGCCGCTCGCCCGCCTCGACGAGAGCGATCGCGTCGTACCGCTCGGTCCCCTCGGTCAGGGCTCGTGCCGCGAGGACGGTCGCACCTGCCTCGCCGTCCGGCTCGTCCCCGGCGCCGTTGCGGAGCACGAGCATCGCCGACACGAGCGGACGCCCCGGAAGGTTCACCACCGCCAGCGACAGGCCGTTGCCGAGCCGGCTCCGCTCGACCTCCGGGAAGTCGTACGGCCGTGGCGTGCCGGGCGTCGGACGGGCCGCAACCACGCGGACGGCGGCCTCGGTCATGCCGCGACCTCCTCTTCGTCGGACGTCTCGGGCTTGTCTCGGTCAGGCTGGGTCTCCGTCGTGTCCTCGCTCGCCGACGCGGTCTCGGCCGGCGGCAGCTCCGGCAGGTACGTGAGGACGACGCGGTTGTCCGGCCGGAAGACCTCGCTGGCGGCGGATCGGATCTCCTCGGCGGTGACCGCAAGATGGCGCGGCAGCATCCGGTTGATGAGGTCCGGGTCGTCGAACAGGGTCGCGTACATCGAAAGCCGGTCGGCCCGCTCCTCGACCCGCGACAGTCCGCCGAGCTCGTCGGTTTCGATGAGCGCCCGTGCGCGGGCGAGCTCGTCGTCGGTGATCAGCTCCTTGCCGAGCCGGTCGAGCTCCTCGTGGAGGGCGGCCTCGACCTGGTCGACGGCAACGCCCGGCCGGACGGTCGCCCAGCCGGCGACGATCGACGCCCCGCCGACAAAGCCGAGCGGGACGAGGGCGACGTCCTGGGCGATGCGCTCGTCCCGGACCAGGCGGCGGTGGAGTCGCGATCCCTTGCCGCCGGCAAGGACCTGGGCGGCGATATCGAGCGCATCGAGCCGCTCGTCACCGAAGACCGGCGCCCGGTAGCCCACGTACACCCGCGGCAGCGGCACCTTGTCGTGGACGACCTCGCGACGCTCCTCGCCGAGGGTCGGGGGCAGGCTGAGATCGCCCAGCTTGGGGATCGCCGGGTTCGCCGGGATGCCGCCGAAGTACTGCTCGGTCCAGCGCCGGATCGCGTCCGGATCGACGTCGCCCACGACGGACAGCACCGCGTTGTTCGGGGCGTAGTACGTCCGGAAGAACGCACTCACGTCCTCGATCGAGGCCGCGTCCAGATCCTCCATCGACCCGATCGTCGTGTGGTGGTACGGATGCTCCGGCGGATACAGGTGGCCCTGGAGCTTCTCGTACCACGATCCGTACGGCCGGTTGTCATAGGACCAGCGCTTCTCGTTCTTCACGACCTCGCGCTGG
>DATAQF010000028.1:0-4521 GCA_036264795.1 Candidatus Limnocylindrales bacterium
CCGCAACCAGCTCCTCTTCCATGTCGAGGGCATCGACCTCGTCACGCGCCTGATCGACGGTCAGTACCCGAACTATCAGTCGGTCCTGCCGGCGGCCCATGCGACGCGCGCAGTCCTCGATCGCGAGGAGCTCCTTCGTGCGGTTCGGCCCGCCGCGCTGATCGCCCACGAGTCGGCGAACATCGTGAAGCTCGGCGTCGGGCTCGAAGGCGATCCGGCGATCACCGTGAGCGCGAACGCCGAGGTCGGCGACCACGTCGGACGGGTGGAGGCCGCGGTCGAGGGCGACGGGACCACGATCGCGTTCAACGCCCGGTTCCTCGCCGACGTCCTCACGAACGTCGGTGCCGAGCAGTTCGCTCTCGAGCTCAATGGACCGCTGTCGCCCGGCGTGTTCCGCCCGATCGGCGACGACCGCTACGTCCACGTCGTCATGCCGCTCCGGACGACCTCCTGACGGAGGCCCCCGCCATCACCGCCCGGACCGAGGCCACGCAGGCGACGCTGCTGACGACGATCTCGATCCGGGACCTCCGGGCCTACGCGACGCTCGAGGCCACGTTCGGGGCCGGGCCGCAGCTCATCGTCGGGCCGAACGCGGCGGGCAAGACGACGCTCCTGGAGGCGATCGTGCTCCTCGCCTGGGGTCGATCGCACCGGACTTCGAGCGACGGGGAGCTCATCCGCTGGGGCAGCGAGCTCGCCCGGGTCGAGGGCCTGGCCGGCCGCGAGACGATCGAGGTCGCGCTCGTCCGACCGCCCGGCAGCGGGCGCGCGAGCACGACGTCCGGCACCGGCTCGGCGGCTGGGTCCGCCCGCAAGCGGATCCGGGTCAATGGCGTCGCGCGCCGGGCGGCCGGGCTCGTCGGGCTGCTCCGGACAGTCGTCTTCGCCCCCGAGGAGATGCTCCTCGTCGTCGGGTCGCCGGGGCTTCGCCGCGCGGCCCTCGACCAGCTCGCGATCCAGCGCTCGGCGGCCTACGCGCGCGACCTCGCTGCCTACATGAGGACGCTCCAGCAACGGAACAGCCTGCTCCGGGCCATTCGCGAGGAGCAGGCCGGACGCGACGAGCTGCGCTTCTGGGATGAGTCGTTCCTCGACGCCGGCGGAGCGATCGTCTCCGAGCGCCTGCGACTTCTCGGGGACCTCGCGGGGCCACTCGCCCGGGCCCACGCCGAGATCGCGCCGGATGAGGCCGGGGTGGCACGCCTGACGGTCTCGTACGCGACGAACGCGCCGGCACTCCCCGGAGAGCTGCCGCGGGACGCCCTCGCCCGTCGGCTCGCCGAGACGGCAGAGAAGGAGGTCTGGAACGGGTCGACGCTCGTCGGGCCGCATCGCGACGACCTGGTCTTCGCGCTCGATGACCGAGACATGTCCGGATTCGCGTCGCGCGGCCAGCAACGGACGGCGATCCTCGCGTTCAAGCTCGCCGAGCTCGACCTGCTGACCGACCAGGACCGTCGCCCTCCCCTCCTGCTCCTCGACGACGTGTTCAGCGAGCTCGATCCCGAG
Organism: Candidatus Limnocylindrales bacterium; assembly: GCA_036264795.1. Taxonomy (GTDB): domain Bacteria; phylum Chloroflexota; class Limnocylindria; order Limnocylindrales; family CSP1-4; genus CF-46. The sequence goes on from DATAQF010000028.1 coordinate 1,516, forward strand.
CGCCGGGCTCATCTCGTCCGGCGGATCGCGGACCTGCCCCAGGCCTTCGTGACGACGACGACGCTCGACGACCTCGATCCGGCGCTCGTCGCGGCCGCAACGGCATGGGAGGTCGTCCCGGATGGCGGCGGGGGCGCGGCGCTCCGACGGCTCGAGACCGGGCCACTGGCGAGCACCGGCCTCGCCTCGTGACGGGCCGTCGCCGGCCGATGACCCGGATCGGAGACCTGCTGCCGGATGCGGCACGAGGCCTCGGGCTCGAGGACGAGCTGCGCCTGTCCCGGGCGATGGCGACGTTCGAACGGCTCGTCGCCGAACGGGTCCCGGCGGCCGCCGGGGCGTGTCGCGTCGCCCGGATCGAAGGATTCGCGATCGTCGTCGAAGCGGATGCGCCGATCGTCGCCCAGGAGCTCCGCCTGCGAGCTCCGGAGCTGATGGCAGCGTTCGCCGCATCGCCGGCCGGCGGCGGCGCACGCGAGCTGCGGGTCATCGTGAGCCGGTCGGACGCCGGGCGCGGCCGCTCGTCGTGAGAGCGCGGCCGAACGGCTCCCGTCGAAAGCCGCCGCGTATAATCCCCGGACCTGCCAGCCATTTCGGGGCGACCGGTCCCGAGCGATCCGGGCTCCGCCTCATCGTTCCGCGCCGCCTGCCGGCGATTGGCGCCCTCCGCAACGAGAGACCCTGACTTGGCCGTCCGACTGCAGATGAAGCTCGGTGTGATCTCCGAGCCCGATCGCGCCTCCGACTCGCCCGACACCGTCGTCGTCGTCGAGCCGAGCGTCGGGTCGGTCGCGCGCTCGAAGGGCCATCTGTACCTGATCGTCACCTCGACGGTCGCGTCGGCTCGGGCCCAGGAGGCAACGCAGCTCGCCGCCGAGACGATCCGCGGCGAGTACTACTACGACGAGTCGGCCGGAATCCGGGTCTGCATCGAGAAGGCGATCGCGTCGGCAAACAAGCGCCTCGGCCACCAGCGCGAGCGGCTCGGGCTTCACGGCCCCGACAACAACGGCCCGATCGGGATCGGCATCGCGGTCGTCCGCGGCAACGAGCTCTACGTCGCGACGATCGGGCCGGCCGAGGCCTACCTGATCCGCCAGGCTCGCCTCTCGACCCTCCCGGATCCCCATCGCGAGCGCGGCCTGCCGACGACCGACCTGGAGCCGGACGTCTGGCGCGGCGAGATCTCCGTCGGCGATTCACTGGTCCTCGTCTCGCCGAATGTGATGACGCGGCTCGGCCCCGACGAGCTCAAGGACGCGATGGTCACGCTTCATCCCCAGCCCGCGATGGAGCATCTCCACCATCGGTTCGTCGCGGCCGACGGCTCGGCCAGCGACGCGATGATCGCCTTCGAGGCGACCGAGGTGGCGTCCACGCACAAGTCGCGGAACCTCGTCGCCGTCCGGCCGGCCGAGCCGCTCGCCGGGACGCCCGATCGGTCGCCGATCCCCCTCGCCGACAACGTGACGGGCGGCGTGGCGGCGGTCCAGGCATCGGCGGAGCGAGCCCGGACGGCCGCCGGCAGCGCGGTCGCCGGACTGCTGGCACGCGTCCAGGACGTGCTTCCCCATCGCCGGACCTCGTACCGGCGGGTGACGCCGGCGGCCGCCAAGCGGGAGACGCAGCGGCGGGCCGCCATGGCACTGCTCGCGTTCGTCGTCGTCGTCGGCGCGCTCGGTGCCAGCGTGTACGTCCTGGGGGGCGCCGGCGGGAGAAGCCCGATCGGCAGCCTGACCGCGGGCGAGGCCGCGTTGAGGACGATCCGCGCCAACCTCGGGCAGGTGTTCGCGCCAGGCGTGGACCTCGTCGACGGCGACCCGAAGAAGGCGCTCGAGCTGCTCACCGGCGCCTATCAGGCGATCGACGCCGCGAAGAAGGCGGCCGTCCCGGCCAGCACGCTCGACCCGCTCGCGACGCAGACGATCGCCGGCCTCGACCGCCTCTATCACGTGGTGCCCGTGACCGCGGCCTCGATCCTCTCGTTCGCCGGCAGCAAGACGCCGTTCGACCTGCAATCGATGATCCTCGGCCCGGACGGCGTGCCGTACGTGCTCGACAAGGCGAGCTCGGCCGTCTATCGGATCGATCTCCGGACGAAGAAGGCGACCGTGGTCTACCGCGAGAAGACGAAGGTCGCCGGCGGCACCCAGGCCGCCCCCAAGATCCTCGCGACGGGCGGCCGGGACCTCCTGGTCGTGGACACCCGGAATGTCGTGTGGCGGTGGCGGGCAAAGGATGCCAAGGGCAACGGGACGACGACGACCGTTCGCGTCGCGGGCGCGGCGGGCTGGGGCGACGACGTCCGGCACGTCGGCACGTTCCTCCGCGACAAGAGCGCCGGGCTGTACAACCTCTACGTCGTCGATCCGTCCGAGAAGAACATCCTGGCCTACTCGCCCGCGAGCGACGGCAGCGGGTTCCCCTCGAACCCACAGCCGCGCCTGGCCGTCGCGCGCGACGTCTCGAAGCTCACCGACCTCTACATCGACGGCGACATCTTCATGGTCGACAACGGCTCGATCCTGCGATTTGTCGGTGGCAAGAGCGAGGGCTGGCAGATCGAGGCGCCGGGCGACGAGCTCCTCCGGCCGGCGCCGCAGTATCAGACGATCGCGTCCGCGAGCGACAAGAGGGTCGGGCTCATCTACGCCTGGGACCCGGGAAGCAGCCGGGTCGTGGCGCTTGACAAGGCGAAGGGCACGTTCGTCGAGCAGTACCGCCTGACCGGCGGCGACCCCGGCTGGTCCGATGTCCGGGGGATGTACGTCATCCTCGGTGCCGATCAGGGAGCCCCCGCGACGCTCGTCTGGGCGACGAAGGACGGCGTGTTCTCCGCGATCCTGGAGCAGGCGACGGGCGGGCCCGGCACGTCCCCTTCCCCGTCCGGATCCGGGGGTCCGACGGGTTCCGGTGCGCCGTCGGGCTCGGCGGGCGCGTCCGCAGGTGCCCCCTCCGGGCCGTCGCCGAGCTCAGCCGCCGCTCCGTGATCCCCCTCCGCGACGC
>DATAQF010000094.1:0-14347 GCA_036264795.1 Candidatus Limnocylindrales bacterium
CGCTCGGCCATCGTCGCGAACTGGGTCGGATCCTCCTCGGCCAGAAGGCGCTCGAAGAATGTCGCCATGTCCGCCTCGAAGCCCGCGACCATCGCCTGGACGGCTTCGATCTCGCGCTCGATGACGCCCGCGTGATGCTCGATCTCGCTCTCGAGACGAAGCTTCCGGTCGCCGATCTTCGCCTCGGTCTCCTCGCGGATCCGGGCGATCTCGGCCTTCGACCACTCACGGACGGAGGCGACGTCGTCGTCAGCGGCGCGACGGAGGTCGGCCGATTCGGTGGCCGAGCGGGCGTGGATCTGCTCGACGTGGGTCTTGGCCTCGGCCTGCAGCTGGCTGAGGGCGATGGCGCGCGACTCCTCGGCCGCGGCCTGCATGGCCCTCGTCAGGTCGGCGAGGAACTTGCTCGGCTTGCGGCCGGTCGGGGCCGGAGCGGCGGGTTGCGGAGCGGCCGGGGCCGGGGTCGCGACGACGGGCGGCGCGTCGGCTGCCGCCTGGTCGACCGAAACAGGCTCCGTGTCCAACTCAGCCTCGGCCTCGACCGACGGGGACACGTCGCCAACGGTGGGCTCCGCGGCATCGGTGCTTGCCGCGGCGTTCTCGGTCGTCTCGTTGTCCGTGTCGTCCGTCGTCGAGCGGTCGGAGCTCCACGGAAGCCGGAATCCGGCTTTGGCGTCGGTCGTGGCCATGCGTCGTGTGCCTCTCCAGGTGACGTAGACAGGAAGTCCAGGGCGTGCGGGCATTCTGGTCGCGCATGGTGGGTGCGGTGGAGTCCGCTAGAGGTACCAGCGGAGCGGCCCAGTGGTACTGTCGAGGGAGCGGCATCTCGCGCCGGTGCGGCGGCGCAACCGCGAGTGCAAGGCCGGTGTCGATCCCTGACGGGCGGTCGTCGCCCGATCAACGGTCCCGACGAGCACCCTGGCCGCGCCCGGGTAGGATGGGGGTCGTGGACACCTCGCCCGTGCTCGCCGCGCCGCTGACCGACACCCTCGGGCGGCCCCTGCACGACCTCCGGATCTCGGTCACCGACCGCTGCAACTTCCGCTGCACCTACTGCATGCCGAAGGAGATCTTCGGCGCCGATTACGCCTTTCTCCCGCGCTCGGAGGTCCTGACGTTCGAGGAGATCGAGCGCCTGGCCGGGATCTTCGTCGAGCTGGGCGTCGAGAAGCTGCGCCTCACGGGTGGCGAACCCCTCGTCCGGCGCGACCTCACCCTCCTCGTCCGCATGCTCGCCGCCCTCCGGCGTCCCGACGGCCAGCGGCTCGACCTGACCCTGACGACGAACGGCTCCGCACTGAGGCCTCTGGCCGAGGGCCTGGCCGAGGCCGGTCTTCAGCGCGTCACCGTCAGCCTCGATTCGCTCGACGATGCCACGTTCTCCGCGATGAACGGGGTCGACTTCCCGGTCGCCAAGGTCCTCGACGGGATCGCCGCCGCGCGTGACGCCGGCCTCGGTCCGATCAAGATCAACATGGTCGTTCGGCGCGGGATCAACGAGACGAGCGTCCTGCCGATGGCCCGATGGGCTCGCGACGAGGGCTTGATCCTGCGGTTCATCGAATACATGGACGTCGGGCACACGAACGGCTGGCGGCTCGACGACGTCGTGCCCGCCGAGGAGCTCGTGGCCGCAGTCGACCGCGAGATGCCCCTCGAGGCCGTGCCGCCGCGCTACCGGGGAGAGGTCGCGACGCGCTGGCGCTATCGCGACGGGACCGGGGAGATCGGGCTGATCGCCTCCGTGACGGCGCCCTTCTGCGGCGACTGCACCCGGGCCAGGCTCTCGGCCGAAGGTCGTCTCTACACGTGCCTGTTCACCGGGGAGGGTCACGACCTGCGGGCGATCCTCCGCGATCCCGGCGCGTCCGATGAGGCGTTGCGGGACGCGATCGCCCGCGTCTGGCGCGTCCGCGACGATCGCTATTCCGAGGTGCGGACCGAGGCGACGTCCGATCTGCCGCGGATCGAGATGTTCGCGATGGGCGGCTGACCGGCCTTCTCCACCGTGTTGTCCACGCGCCGTCCACAGCGGGGGATAACTCGTGGATACTCAGCCCGGTCGTGGCCTGCAGTTCGTGGACAAGTGCGTTGACCCTCCCTTCGCCGCCGCCGTACCGTAGGACTTGCCCGAAGGGGCCGTCAGGAACCGGAGAAACCGAGATCGCATCAAGGGTCTCCGATCCACGCCGGTCGCTTCGGGCGCTTCGTTGTCCGGCCCCGGTGGCCTCGGCCATCCCCGTCCGGGCGATGACCGCCCGACGGACCGTGACCGGCATCCCGGTGTCGGTACGTCCGTCGGGCTCTCGAAGCGGGCCTCGCCGGCCGTCTGCCCCCTGGATGCGTCTCCGGAGGCCCGCTCGCCCGTGACCAACCCACCCGACCCGTCCACCCTCGATCCATCGCGTCCGATCCCGCCCGCAGAGCAGGGCGCACGGCTCGACGCCCTCGAGCGAGCGGTCCGCGCTCGATCCGAGCTCGTGCCCGTGGTCGGGATCGTCCTCGGATCGGGGCTGGGCGGGCTCGCCGAGGACATCGAGGACGCTGTCTCGATCCCGTTCTCGGACCTGCCGGGCTGGCCCGCGGCGACCGCGCCCGGCCACGTCGGTCGGCTGCTGCTCGGGACGCTCGGCTCGACGCCGGTCGCGATGCTCCAGGGTCGCTTCCATGTCTACGAGGGCAACGATCCGGGTCTGGTCGTGCAGCCCGTTCTCCTGTTTCGGCGGCTCGGAGCGACGGTCGTCGTGCTGACGAACGCCGCGGGCGGCGTCGATCCCCGCTTCGGCCCCGGGACGCTCATGGTCATCGCCGACCACCTCAACCTGACCGGCCGGACGCCGCTGTCCGGGCCGAATGACGAGCGCATCGGCCCGCGGTTCCAGGATCTGACCGACGCCTGGAGCCCACGACTCCGCGCGGCGCTCCACGCGGCGGGGGCGGCCGAAGACGTCGCCCTGGAGGAAGGGATCTACGCCGGGCTGCTCGGGCCGCAGTACGAGACCCCCGCCGAGGTCCGGATGCTGCGCACGCTCGGCGCCGACGCGGTCGGGATGTCGACGGTTCTCGAATGCATCGCGGCGCGCTGGTGCGGGCTCGAGGTCTGCGGCGTGTCGCTCGTCACGAACGCCGGAGCGGGATACAGCGGTCAGCCGCTGTCGCACGAGGAGGTCCTGGCTGCCGGTGTCGAAGCCGGGCCTCGACTCGCGAGGGTGATCCGGCGCTTCGTCGAAGGCCTGGCCGGAGGCGGCGCTTAGGCGCCGCTCTCGCCGGCGGTCGTGGATGAGCCCGCGGCGCGATGGCGGTGTTCGACGATCAGGACCCGATCTTGTTCGGGTGTCGCCCTCAGCGGACGGTCAGGTCTCGCCCGGCCGCCTTGGCCGCCTTCGACTTCTCGGCCCATGCGGCGAGCACGTTGTCCTTGTGGGGCCGGATCGGGCAGTGCTCGTCGCGGTTGCCCATCTCGTCGCAGTAGCCGAGGGCGACGCACTTCGGAGCGAGGAACGAGCCGAGGAACGGGCTGACCTGGAAGATCTCGTGGCGGATCAGCTGGAAGAGCCGCCGGATCTCCCACTGGGCCATCGTGCACAGACGGAGCCCGGACATGTGGATGAGCGCCCGGAGGTTCGTCGTCATCACGAGGTTCGTCCGCGTCGCGTTCGGGAACACGAAGCGGGCATCCTCGCCGGGAATGCCGGCCCCGACCAGCTCGCCGTAGAGGTCCATGGACCCCTCGATCTGCTCCTCGTACCGCTCCCGGAGATCGGGGGCGGCATCCTCGATTGACGCCGGCAGCATCGTCGAGGCGCCCTTGAACGTGACGTAACGCTGGCTCTGCTGATCGAAGGCGACGCCGGCTCGATGCCGAACGAGCTGGTGGCTGAGCGTTCGTGAGACGCCGCTGATGCCGAACGTGAAGACGACATGCTCGATCGTCGAGCCGTGACCGGACTCGATGACGCCCGAGATCAGCTTCTGCATCTTGGCCGTCTCGATTCGGCCGGTCGTCGCCCGGTCGAAGATATCCTCCGGCGTCAGCTCGGAGTAGCACGTCCGGCACGCCGTGTAGATGAGCGGCACGTAGAAACGCTCGACGATGTCCTTGTCGGGGAAGAGGAGCGTCGCCTTCATCCCGAGCTCGCGACGGCCGGGGTTCTTCGGGATCGCCGTCTTCGGTCGGGCGGCCGCGGCGACGTCCGACGATCCGTTCGTGCCGGCGGCGGACGTGGGCTGGGTCGCCTCGGCGGTCATCGCCGAAGTCTACGACGCCGATCGCTCAGACGCGGTCGTCGTGACCTGGTGATCGGTGTCTCATCGCGCGCCGGTGTGATCGTGCGGCGCCAGGTCGTCGATCGTCACCTCGAGGGCGTACGCAACACTCTCGTCGAGTGTCATCGCACGGCCCTCCTGGCCGTAGCGTTCGAGCTCGGCCGGGTCGACCGCGACGCGGGCGTTCGGTCGGCTGTAGAACTCGTACGTCTTGTCGACGAAGTCGGCAAGGCCGACGCCGCCGGCCGACGACAGCGCGCGGGCCGCGCCCCACAGCCGGGCGGCACGTGGCAGGTCGCCGCCGGCGACGGCGAGCGACGCGAAGTCGTCGAGCGACAAGGTGATCCCGGCCACGTCCCCGAATGAATGGAACAGGCGCAGCGCGTTGCCGGCATCCTGCCGGGACAGCTCGAGCTGCTCCGCCCGGATCAGGGCCGTGCTGTGCATATGCAGCGACCACGCCTCCATCGTCCGGTCGCCCAGCCGCGCGAAGATGTCCTTCGCCTCGTTGAACCGAGTGCTTCCCCGGTCATCCGCATCGTGGAAGTAGAGGTAGTTGCCGATGCCCCACAGGGCGTTCGCCCGGCCGTGCTCATCGCCCGCGGCGTCTGCAAGCTCGAGCGCGCGATTCATCTGGGCGAACCCCACTCGTTCCGGGTCGGAGTCTCCCGTGTCGTCAGTCACGGCGTAGCGGAACGAGTTGTTGTAGAGCGCGTTGGCGATCTCGCGCGGATCGCCGATCGCCTGCCACAGCTCGAGCGCCTCCTCGTAGGCCAGGCTCATCGCCTTGATGTCCGCCTGCCACCAGCACACCCCGCCGAGCGCCTCCATGAGCCGCGCCCGGAGCCGCGGATCCTCGCGCGACCACGGTGCATCGGCCATCGCCTGGAGGCGGCGGCGCGCCTCGGTGAGGTGGCCGCGCTTCTGCCAGTAGCGCCACATGGCGAAGCCGAGCCGGATCGCGCTGGGCCCATCTCCGGCCGCCACGGCCCGATCGAGAACCGCCCGAATGTTGTCGTGGTCACGCTCGAGGCGACCGAGCCAATGGCGCTGGTCGTCGCCCGAGAGGCGCGGCGTCAGGGTCTCGGCGAACGTCACGAACGTATCGGTGTGGCGACGCTCCATCTCGGCTCGCTCGTCACGGGCGGCGAGCTGTTCCGCGGCGAACTCGCGGATCGTGTCGAGCATCCGGAACCGGAGGCCGTCCTCGACCTCGTCCGCGCGGACGAGGCTCTGATCGGCGAGGAAGGTCAGGCAGTCGATGACCTCGACACCGTCGAGCTCATCCGGCGGTCCGCACACCGCCTCGGCGCTGTCGAGCTCACAACCGCCGACGAAGACCGACAGCCGGGCCAGAAGCCGGCGTTCGCCTTCCCCGAGCAGGTCGTGGCTCCATGCGATCGCGCCACGGAGCGTCTGCTGGCGCTCGGGCAGGTCGCGGGCCCCGGCGGCGAGGACGCCGAGCTGGTGCTCGAGCCGGACGAGAATCGCCTCGGGTGAGAGAAGCTTGACCCGGGCGGCGGCCAGCTCGATCGCGAGCGGCATGCCCTGCAGCCGAGCAGCGATGGCGGCCACCGCCGGCGCGTTCTCGTTCGTGACCCGGAAGTCGGGCCGGACCGCGACCGCTCGGGCGATGAACAGGCGAACCGCCTCGTACTGGGTCGCGGCGATCGCGTCGAGCCGGCGATCGGCATCGGGCAGGTTCATCTTCTCGAGGTCCGACAGGGCGAGCACGTCGCGAGGTGCCGGCAATCCCGGCACGGGGAACTCCTGCTCACCGCTCACGCGGAGCGGAGCGCGGCTCGTGACGATCGCGGTCAGCCGCGGGGCTCCCCGAAGGAGGTCCGCCACGAGCGGCGCTCCGTCGATCACCTGCTCGAAGTTGTCGAGGACGAGGAGCACCTGACGGTCGGCCAGCCACTCGATCAGCGTGTCCCGTGCGTTTCGTCCGCCGCTCTCGACCAGGCCGAGCGTGGTGAGGATCGTGGCGGCGATCAGGCCCGGATCGCGGACCGGCTCCAGGGCGACGAACCAGATCCCATCGGGAAAGCCATCGGACACGTCGGCCGCGAGCTGGAGGGACAGGCGGGTCTTGCCCGTGCCCCCGGGGCCGGTGAGAGTCAGCAGCCGGGTGCTCAGCAGCAGGTCGCGCGCCTCGTCCAGCTCGCGATCCCGCCCGACGAAGCTCGTCAGCTGGGTCGGAAGGTTGTTGGGACGGCGGTCGAGCGACCGAATCGGCGGGAACTCGGTCCGCAGCCCGTCGATGACGAGCTCGCAGATCCGCTCCGGTCGAAGGTCCTTCAGGCGATGCTCGCCGAGCCCGCGCAGCTGCACGCCGGCGGGAAGCTTGTCCGTGATCAGGGCCGAGGTCGTCTCGGACAGGAGGATCTGGCCCCCGTGCCCGGCGCTCGCCACCCGCGCAGCCCGGTGGACGTCGGCCCCCACGTAGCTTCCCTCGCCATCAGGCCGCCCGTCGCCCGTATGGATCCCCATCCGAACCCGGACCGTGCCGTCCTCCGCCCACGGCTCGGCGGCGATCATGCGTTGCGCCTCGACTGCGGCGGCAACGGCATCCGCCGTCCGCTCGAAGACGATGAAGAATCCATCCCCCTCGGTCGAGACCTCGATGCCGTCAAAGGCCTTGACGGCCGCCCGGATGAGCTCTCGATGACGGGCGAGGAGAGCTTCCCAGCGGTCGCCGGCAAGGGTCCGCGCCAGGGTCGTGGAGCCCTCGATGTCGGTGAACATGAAGGCAACCGTCCCCGTGGGGAGGGCGCGCTCGGTCATCGTCATCGATGTCAGTGCTGGGGCTGTTCGGCTCGCGACCGGAGCCGTGACGAGAGGCCCCGGATGATCGCCAGGCCAATCGTCGGGTGTTCGACGATCAGGCGCTCGAACTCCCAGGACGGCAGGGCCAGGCATCGCGTATCGGCGGTCGCGATCACCTGGGCGACCCGCGGCAGACCGTCGATCACCGACATTTCGCCGAAGAAGTCGCCGGGACCGAGCCGCGCCCGCTCCTGACCGTCCTGGACGACCCGCGCCCCGCCCGCCTCGATCACGAAGAAGCCGGTCCCGATCTCGCCCTGCCGGGCGATGACGTGGCCGGCCGGAAAGTCCACCTCGATCGCCCGATCCGCGACCGCGGCGAGATCCTCGCCACCGACGCCTCCGAACAGGGGACAGGCCGCCAGCAGCTCCGTTCGTCGGTCGTGCGTCAGCCCCACGAGACCCTCCTCTCAGCGGCTGATGCTGCGCGCTCCGTCGGCCCCGCGTCAACCGCCGCCGGAGTGTCAGAATGCATCGGTCGCCAGCTCCCAGCCACGGAGGACGCCGTCACATGGCCACGCGCGACGAGATCGTCGATCAGATCGCCGGGTTTGCCCTCTTTGCCGACCTGACGACGCCGCAGCTCGAGCGGATCGCCCACATGTTCGAGGAGGAGGTTTACCCGGAGGGCGCCCGCGTCCTACGTCAGGGCCTCACGGGTTCCGCGTTCCACGTGATCCTCGACGGCGAGGCAGCCGTCGTCATCGATGGCGACCAGCGGGCGACGCTCGCCCGGGGCGATTTCTTCGGCGAGGTCTCCATCCTGCTCGGCGAGCCGCCCGGAGCGGACATCGTTGCGTCGCGCCCGTTGCGGTGCCTCGTCCTGGCGGGGCCACAGGTCCAGTCCGTGCTCCTCGAGAACCCGCCGCTGATGTATCGAATGCTCCAGGCCCAGGCCCGCCGGCTCAGGAACGCAAACCGGTGGCGCAGCTGACGGCATCGCCCGAAGCGGGCGACCAGAGGGGGAACCGGCCGTTTCCACCCGGCTCCTACCCGGTCGTCGTCGTCGGCAGCGGTCCGGGCGGGATCCAGGCGTCCTATGCGCTTCGCCGCCTGGGGATCGACCACGCCCTCCTGTCGGCCGACCCGTCGCCGGGCGGCATGTTCCGCCGGTGGCCGTTCTTCCAGCGCCTGCTGTCGTGGACGAAGCCGTACGCCCCCGTCGAGCGTGGCACACGGGCGTACGAGCGATACGACTGGAACAGCCTCGTCGCCGACGATGCCGAGCATCGCGCGATCATGCCCAGGCTCATGGACGGCAGCTCGTACTTCCCATCGCGCCCGGAGATGGAGGAGAACATCGCCGCGTTCGCGGAGCGGACGGGAACGGTTCCCCGGTACGAGTGCCGGTGGACGGCGACGCGGCGGGAGGAGACGGCCGACGGGACGACCTTCGTCCTCGAGACGACCGACGGGGAATACCGTGCCGGAACCGTCATCTTCGCCGTCGGCGTCGCCCAGCCGTATTCGCCGGCGACGCCGGGCATCGAGAACACCGCCCACTACGCCGACACGAGACCCGCGGAGACGTACGCGGATCGCCGGGTCTTCATCATGGGCAAGCAGAACTCGGGGTTCGAGCTCGCCACCGGTCTCCTGCCGTGGGCCAGGAGGATCTACCTCGCCTCGCCATCGCCGGCCAAGCTGTCCGTCAACACCAGATCGCTCGTCGGGGTCCGGGCCCGCTATGTTCAGCCGTTCGAGGACCACGTCCTCGGGGGTGGCGTCGCCGTCCTGGACGCCTCGATCGGCTCCGTCGAGCGGCGCCCGGAGGATGGCTTCGTCGTGAAGGTTCGGCCGTCCGACGGCGGCGACGAGCTCTCGATCGAGGTCGACGAGGTCATCTCCGCCACCGGGTTCGTGACGCCGCTGCTCGACCTTCCCGACCTCGGTGTCACGACCTTCGGACAGAGCCGCCTGCCGGCGCAGACCGCCTACTGGGAGAGCGCGTCGGTTCCCGGGATCTTCTTTGCGGGAACGATTGGACAGGGATCCGCCGGCCTGAAGAAGCACGGCCTGCCGGCAAACTCCGGAGCCGTCCACGGTGCTCGTTACAACGCCCGATGCCTCGCCGAGCACCTGGCCCGGACGCGGTTCGCGGGCGGCGCCCGGGGGCCTGCCGTCGCGCCCGCCGATCTGGTCGACCTCGTGCTGGGCGAGCTGGCCTCGGCCCCGGAGCTGTGGCATCAGCGCGCCTACCTCGCTCGGGTGGTCTCGCTCGACCCGGCGAACGGGCCGGTGGACGAGGGGATCGTGCCGCTCGCCGCGTTCGTGGACGGCCAGGGAGACGACGGTTCGGGCGATGCGCTGGCCATGACGCTGGAGGCAGATGGAACGGGAGCGATCTTTCCGGTGCTCTACCTGCGTCGCGATGGCCGGATCGACGAGCGTCCGATCGAGCCCGATCCGCTGCTCCGCTTCGACACGCCGGCGGTCCGGACGCAGGTCGAGGCGATCGTCGCCGAGGCAGCCGGGTAGCTCCCAAGGGCTAACTCTGGCCAGATTAGCCATTGACGGCTAATCGATCGTGGATTAGCCTGCGCCCGTGCTCGCTCTCGTCCTGTTCGGCGACGTGATTCGCTCGCGTCGCGATGCTGCGGCTGCCACCGAGTGGCTGCGGACGCTCGCGGCCGACCTGAACGGGGTCTACCGGGACGGGGAGCGACTCGCGCCCTTCGAGTTCACGCAGGGCGACGAGCTCCAGGGCCTTCTCGCTCGAGACGCCGACCCGCTGATCGCGATCCTCCGCGGGACGCTCCACCCACAGGCGCGGCCGATGCGCTGGGTCGTCGTGGCCGGCGAGGTCGACCCGGGACAGGGCCCGGCCACGCAGCGGAGCGGACCGGCCTTCGTTGCTGCGCGGGAGCGGCTGGGTCGGGCGAATGGGCGTCGCGAACGGGTCGGGATCGTGAGCGGCGACGCCCCGACCGACGACCTCCTCGAGGGCCTCGCCCCGGTGCTCGGTGAGCTGCTCGCGGACCTGACGAGCCGCCAGCGGGAGATCGCGTGGCTGATCCTCGTCGAGGGGCTGCGACGATCCGAGGCCGCAGAGCGCCTGAGCGTGAGTCGGGCCACGATCTCTGTGGCGGCCGATCGCGCTCACGTCCGCTCGATCGGCGACCTTGCGCGGGTCCTGCGGATCCTCCTGGAACGGGCGACGATGGCCGTTCGATGATGAACCCGCTGCTCCTCCTCGCCTGGCTGATCCTCGCTCACCTCGCCAGCGACTTTCTCCTCCAGACGGGCCGCATCGCCCGGGCGAAGGCGGCGTCGGGCAGCCGAGCGATCGGCGGACTCGGGGCCCACGGGTTGATCGTCGCGATCTGTCTCGTGCCGGTCGGACTTGCCCTGGGTGGCGTGGGCTGGGTCGTGGTCGCTCTGGTCGCCATCAGCCACGTGATCATCGACCGGACCAAGATCGTGCTGACCCGGCGAGCCGCCGCGTCGGCGCTCCGGGAGGCACGCGATCGGCACGAGGGACCGCAGCCGCCCGACCACCTCGGCAGGGCCTGGACACCACGGCCGGCCGCGCTCTTCCTTGCCGACCAGGCGGCGCACCTGGCGGTGCTCGGCATCGCCGTCGCACTCGTCCCGCCGAATGCCGGCCTCCAGTCTGGCTGGATCGACGTCGTCAACAGGGTGCTCGGTGGCCAAGATCGCGCGGCGGTCCATGCGGTCGTCAGCGTCACGGTCGTGTTCGCGATCCTCCTGATCGTCAACATTCGCGCCGCGTCCCTCTTCGTTTCGATCCTCGTCCGACCCGTGGAGCAGAGCGGCGGCGAGACACGCTGGGGCGGCCGAGTCGCCCCGGCGACGAACCCATCACCGACCGCGCCGCCAGGATCCGGCCCCTCGGCGCCGCGTCGCTGGTCCGTCCGGATCGGGCCGCTCGACGCTCGGATCGAGGCGGAGCCGGACCGATCCCCGGCCGACCCCGCCGAGGTCGCCGGGCTCTCGGCTCCCTCGGAGCCGGGCTCCGGGCCGATGGGCGCGAACGCGCGGGTCGGTGCGACGATCGGCGTGCTCGAGCGGATCCTCATCGTCGTCTTCGTCCTGACCGGCAGCGAGGCGGCCGTGGGCTTCGTGGTCGCCGCGAAGACCCTCGCACGGTTTCGCCTTCTCGATGACCGCGACTTCGCGGAGTACTACCTCCTCGGGACACTGGCCAGCGTCGCGGTCGCGATCGTCAGCGGCCTGGCTGCCCGAGCCGCTTTGGCGACCCTCCTCGCCTGACTCGCGGATCGCGAGCGCCTCGCCCGCGGCGCTTCTCGCTCGCGAGATCGTCAGACCGCAGCGCGCAGGGTCGCCAGCCGGTCGGCTGCCGCACGCAGGGTCTCGAGCTTCTTCGGGAACGCGAACCGAACCTTGGTCCGGCCGAGCTCCGGCCGCGAGTAGAACGACGAGCCCGGCACCGTGGCCACCCCTGGGTCGGCGATGAGTCGTCGGGCGAATGCCACGTCGTTCTCGTCGGTCAGGTCCCGGATGTCGGTCCTCGCATAGTAGGCGCCGGCCGGCCGGTGGACCCGAAACCCCGCCCGTTCGAGCGCGGGCAGGAGGACGGCGCGCCGCTCGAGATAGCCTTCCAGCAGCGACCCGTAATAGGCGTCGCCCATGGTCAGGCCGACGACCGAAGCCTGCTGGAGGGGCGCCGCGGCGCCGACGGTCAGGAAGTCGTGGACGCGCCGGATGCCGACCGTCAGGCTCGGCGACGCGATGACCCAGCCGATGCGCCAGCCGGTCACGGAGTACGTCTTCGACATGGAGTCGATCGAGACCGTCCGCTCGGCCATACCCGGCAGCGTGGCCAGCGGGATGTGCTCGCCCTCGTAGACGAGGTGCTGGTAGATGTCATCGGTGAGGGCGATCAGGTCGTGCTCGCGACAGAGGTCGGCGATCAGCTCGAGCTCGGCACGGCTGAAGACCTTGCCGGTCGGGTTGTGCGGAGTGTTCACGACGATCGCCCTGGTCCGCGACGTGACCGCCGCCCGGAGCTCGTCCGGATCGATCGTCCAGTCGGGCTCGTGGAGCGTGACGTAGCGCGGGATCGCCCCGGTCAGGATCGCATCCGGTCCGTAATTCTCATAGAAGGGTTCGAAGATCAGGATCTCGTCGCCCGGGTCCAGCAGCCCGAGCATTGACGCGATCATGCCCTCGGTTGCGCCATTCACGACCGTGATCTCGGTTTCCGGGTCGACGATCCAGTCGGGATGAAAGCGCTTGGTCTTTGCCGCGATCGCGTCTCGTAGGGGCTTCGAGCCGAAGGTGATCGCGTACTGGTTGATGTCGCCCGCGACCGCTTCGGCGGCCGCCGCCTTGAGCTCGGGAGGGCAGGCGAAGTCCGGAAAGCCCTGCGCCAGGCCGACGGCGCCGGCCGCGACCGCCAGCCGGTTCATCTCGCGAATCACCGATTCGGTGAAGGTATCGGCCTTCGCGCTGATCCGGAGCATTTCCGGAGTCTAGAGCCGGCATCGCCTGCCCGCGCTTCGGAGGGAACGGGCCGCCAGACCCAGCTCAATCCCGGCCGCGAACGCGCACCAACGAAGCGACGACGCCGGCCCAACGTCTCGAAAATCTGGCTGGTGCCGATTCGCAACATGTCGGTAATCGTTGGCGAACATCCCGGCGATACGGTCGGCGGCGTCTGAGAGGGCACTCGGAGGCATCCGAGACGCACGGCAAAGCTCTCGGACTTCAGTTCCGTGACGCCATCCAGGCGACTGGGCGAGAGCGGGCGCGGAGCCGAACGGCACGACCGTCACGAGCCCGAACGCGGCCGGCAGGTCGTTTGACAGGCCTCTCACACCAGCCGGTCGACGGGTTCACGTCCCAGCGCGATTCCCGGTCAACACCCACACGCCGTTCCCCAGCCCCGGCGTTCCCGGTCACCCCAAGCGGGAAATTCAAGCGATGATTCGGAGGGAGTTCGTGCAGTCACGCTCCGTGGCGAGGCTCGTCCTTGCCCTGGCCGTCACGGTGGCCATCCTCGGGTTCGCCGGCGGAGCATCCGCTGCGGGCAACACCCTCCGCCTCGACCCGGCAACCACTCATGTGGCGACCGGCGCGACGTTCAACATCAAGGTGCTCGAGAACAGCACGGTGGCGACGAGCGGCGTGTCGGCGTCGATCACCTTCGACAAGGCGATCGTCAATGTCACGTCCGTCACTCGCGGTTCGGCGTTCGCGTCGGCTCCCCTGTTCCTGGCGGGCGACGCTGCGGCGATCGCTGCCGCGAACAGGAGCGGCAAGCTTCAGAACGTCGCCGCTGCCTATTTTCCTCCGACTTCGGTCGCGGCCGGCGAGCAGGAGTTCATCACGGTCGGGTTCAAGGCGGTCGCATGCGGAACCGCAAACCTGACGGTGCCGACGGGAAGAGTCGACGCGACCATGCTCGACGGGCGCTCGACGACCTACGGCGCGAACCTCAAGCTGACGACGACCGGGGCGGCGGTGACCGTCTGCGACGGGGGTGCCTCGGCCTCGGCCGGTGCCGGCGCCGGAGCATCGGCAGCACCCGGCTCGTCCGACGGCGCGCTCCCCTCCGAATCGCTTGACCCGGGCGCGAGCGGCTCCATCGCGCCCGTCCCGAGCGACTCGTCGCAGCCAGGTGCCGGCGTCGGGCCGAGCGTTCCGCCGGTGGACAGCGGCTCCTCCGGCACGACCAGTGAGCAGTCGGGGTGGCTCAACTTCGCGACGGCTGCACTGGCCGTTGCGGCTGCCGGCTTGGCGACCCTGATCATCGTTCTGACCGTCATCGCGATCGCGGCCGCCGTGGTCGGCGCCATTGTCGTGATCCGGGTCTGGCGCCGCTATGCCGAGCGCGAGGCCAAGGTCTCCGCCACCAGCGCGGAGCCCGTCGATGCGTCCGCGTCACCGACGGTCGCGATGGACGCAACGCCGGCCGATCACGAAGTCCTGGCAGAGCCTCGACCCGGGCCCGCCATTCCGCTTCCGAGCGCCCAACCCTAGTCATCGACGTCCACAGCGACCGACAGTCCATCGATCGAGGGACCCCATTGTTCGTCCGACGCAACGACAAGGTCACGGCTGACCGCCGCCGGAGGCTGATCCGGTGGACGGCGGTGCCGCTGGCAATCTCCGTCGCGCTGCTGGGATTGGGCCTCGGAACGGCACGGACGGCGGCGGCCACGGGCAACTCCCTGCGGATCGACCCCGCGGTCCAGTCCGTCCCCCAGGACGGGACGTTCACGGCCCACATCGTTCAGCACGCCGACGTCCCCACGAGCGGCGCCGC
>DATAQF010000107.1:0-12576 GCA_036264795.1 Candidatus Limnocylindrales bacterium
TCGCTTCCGACGAGACCTCGGCGACGGGGCGGATCCGGAGCGTGGTCTATCTCGGACCGGACACGCGCTATGTCGTCACGCTCGACGCCGGGCCCGAGCTCGTCGTCACCCAGCAGAACCTGGCCACTTCATCGATGGAGGCGCTGGCCCTCGACGGGACCGCCGTCCGATTGGTCTGGAATCGACAGCACAACTTCCCGGTCGCCGACTCGGGAGAATGAGCGCCGTGCCGGGGAACCGGCGCGGATGGAGGAGGAGCAGATGAAGCACCCGAAGATCCTGACGGCCCTCGCCGTCGGGTCCCTGGCCATGTCGGCCTGTAGCAGCGGCGCGACGCCCGCGCCGAGCAGCCCTGCCGCGAGCACCGCCGCCGAGAGCGCCCCTGCGGCGAGCGGGGCCTCCGCGAGCGCGCCTGCGGCGAGTGTCTCGGCGTCGGTCGGGCCCGGCGAAGGCTCGCTGAACCTGATCGCCTGGGCCGGCTACGTTGTCGGTGGGACCGGCGGCGAGCAGGTCCAGGGCTACGACTGGGTCACCCCGTTCGAGCAGGCGAGCGGCTGCAAGGTCACGGTCAAGGTCGGGCTCGACTCGGCCAACATGGTCCAGCTGATGAAGACGGGCCAGTACGACGGCGTCTCGGCGTCCGGTGACGCGACCCTCCGACTGATCGCCGGCGGCGACGTCGCGCCGGTCGACTTCAACCAGATCCCGAACTACAAGGACGTCTTCGCCGGGCTCAAGAACCAGCCCTACAACACCGTCAACGGCGTCGGCTATGGCGTTCCCCACGGCCGGGGCGCGAACGTCCTGATGTGGGATCCATCCGTCGTGAAGACCGCGCCCGACAGCTGGAGCGTCGTCTTCGACGCGAACTCGCCGTACAAGGGCAAGGTCACCGCCTACAACTACGCGATCTACGTCGCCGATGCCGCGCTGTACCTCATGGCGACGAAGCCGGACCTGAAGATCACGAATCCCTATGCCCTGGACGACACCCAGCTCGCGGCGGCGAAGGCGCTCCTCATCCAGCAGAAGGGCCTGATCAGCAAGTACTGGGGCACCGCCCAGGAAGAGATCGACGGGTTCTCCAACGGCGACATGGCGATCGGCAGCGCCTGGCAATACCAGGCGAACACGATCAACGGTGCGGGCACGAAGAAGGTCCAGTTCACGAAGCCGAAGGAAGGCGCAACCGGCTGGTCCGACACGTGGATGATCTCGGCGAAGGCCAAGCACCCGAACTGCATGTACAAGTGGATGGACTACATCATCTCGCCGAAGGCGAATGCCGACGTGACGGTGTACTTCGGGGAGGCGCCCGTCAGCGCCGCCGCCTGTGCCGAGGCCGAGAAGCTGAGCGCCGGCCACTGCGACGCGTTCCATGCGGCGGACGAGACCTACTTCAAGGACGTCTACTACTGGAACACGCCGACGAAGACCTGTCTCGACGGCAGGGGCGACATCTGCACCGACTTCGACGCCTGGACGAAGGTCTGGACGGAGGTGACGGGCGGCTGAGCCGATCCGCGTCTGACGCCCGACCCCCGGCGGCGAGCTCGCCGCCGGGGGTCCCTCGTCTCACGGTCGGCGCTTGCGGCTCCGGAACCCAATGGCCGACAGCCCGATGACTCCGCGCGCCCCCGCGACCGATCGGCTCCGAGCCATCGCCGCAGCCCTCTATCGGCACCCGCGGGCTCAGATCGGGCTGCTCCTCGCCGCCCCGCTCGGCTGGCTGGTCGTCGCGTATCTCGGGTCGCTCGCGCTGTTCCTCATCACGTCGTTCTGGCAGGTCGACTCGTTCAGCGGCGCCCTCATCACCCAGCCCACGCTCAAGAACTACGTCGAGGTGGCGACGACCGAGGTCTACCGGACGATCGCCGCCCGCACGCTCCTGATGGCGACGCTCGTCACCCTCACGACGATCCTCATCGCCTTCCCGATCGCGTTCTACATGGCGCGCGTCGCGTCGGCGAGGACCCGCGGAATCCTCGTCGTCTCGATTCTCCTGCCGCTGTGGAGCGGCTATCTCGTCAAGGTCTACGCGTGGCGGCTGATCCTCAGCCAGGGCGGCGTGCTCAACAGCGTGCTCGCCCCACTCGGCCTGTCCGGACCCGGCTACAGCGACGTCGCCGTGTGGCTGGTCGAGAGCTACCTCTGGCTGCCGTACATGATCATCCCGATCTACGCGGGCCTGGAGCGGATCCCGACGTCCGTCCTCGAGGCTTCGTCCGACCTGGGCGGCCGCTCCTGGATCACCATCCGCCGCGTGATCCTGCCGCTGGCCCTGCCGGCGGTCCTTGCAGGCTCGATCTTCACGTTCAGCCTGACGCTCGGCGACTACATCACGCCGACCCTCGTGTCCAACACCCGCTTCATCGGCAATGTCGTCTACGACTTCGTCGGGGTGGCCGGCAACCAGCCGCTCGCCGCGGCCTTCGCGATGGTGCCGGTCGCGATCATGCTCGTCTACCTGCTGATCGCCCGTCGGCTGGGCGCATTCGAGGCGCTGTGATGCTCCTGCCTCGTGGAATCCGCATCGCGCTGCGGATCGCGACCGGTCTGACCCTCGCCTTCATCTACCTTCCGATCGCCCTGATCGTTCTGTACTCCTTCAACGCGGCGAAGGTCGCGACCTGGCCGATCGGCGGCCTCACGATCGACTGGTACCTGAAGGCCGTCGACAACGCGGGCATCCGGAACGCGCTCATCGGGTCGCTGGAGGCCGCGATCGGCGCCACGATTGTCGCGCTGGTGCTCGGCACGCTCATCGCGTTCGCGGTCCAGCGGTACTCGTTCTTCGGCCGCCAGACGCTCGCATTCGTCGTCGTTCTGCCCCTGGCCCTTCCCGGCATCGTCACGGGCATCGCGCTGAACTCGGCCTTTCGGACGCTCGGCCTGGACTTCGGCCTGCTGACGATCATCATCGGCCACGCAACGTTCTGCGTCGTCGTCGTCTTCAACAACGTCGTGGCGCGCCTCCGCCGGACCGCGCGAACGGCCGAGGAAGCGTCGATGGATCTCGGCGCCGACACGTTCACGACGTTCCGCCGGATCACGTTCCCCGCGATCCGGACGGCACTCCTCGCGGGCGCGCTGCTCGCCTTCGCCCTGTCATTCGACGAGATCATCGTGACGAACTTCACGGCCGGCACGGGCAGCCAGACGCTGCCGCTGTGGATCTTCACGAACTATCAGCGGCCGAACAACCTGCCGCTCGTCAACGTCGCCGCCGTGTTCGTCCTCGTGCTCTCGATCGTGCCCGTGTATCTCGCATCCCGCCTGACGACCGATCCGGCCGCCACCGGCCGGACCTGACGATCAGTTCCAGCGCATGCCTGCCTCCGCGGCGAGCGCCATCGCGGTGAAGATCAGAATCGGCATCACGATCCGCGCGGCCGCAATCAGTCGACTGAACATCCGTGCACTCCTCCGGCGAAGGCGCCGGCCTGCGACGTGGCGGTCGACCCCAGTGAGGAGTGCCCGGTCGGGAACCGCCGCGGCCAGTCTCGCGCGGCCCGCTTAGCTGCCGCTTATCGGGCGTCCCCGGCTCAGCGGCGATCGTGCGGCAGGCACGCCGTCACATCGACGGCTGGTAGTCCGGGTCGAGGTAGCGGTGCGGGTCATCACGGAACTCGAGCAGGCAGCCGCGCCCACAGAACCAGTAGGTCTTGCCCTCATGCTCGAGCTTCAGGTCGGACGCGGCCGTGTCGACCTCCATGCCGCAGACGGGATCGATCTCGATCGCCATTCCGTATCTCCTTCGTGCGCCGGGAGGATACGGCCGATCCGGCGAGCACTCGTTCGGACCTCGCGGGCGTACGATCAGCCGATGTCCGAGCCGAACGCCGGGTCGAATGTCGCGGATCTGCGTGAAACGACCCGCACGACGCTCGTCGCGGAGCGCGCGCGACTGCGGATCGGGCTGTCCGAGGCGATCCTCGCCCCCGGCCCGATGACGTACGGCTCCCAGGCGGCCGCCGCGACCCAGGTCTTCGAGCAGCAACGCGATCTGGCGCTGCGTGACCGGAACGAGCAGCAGCTGGCCGCCGTCGACGCGGCCCTTGCGCGGCTCGACGCCGGCACGTTCGGGACCTGCGTTCGATGCGGCCGCCCGATCGCCCCGGAGCGTCTCGAGGCGCTCCCGTGGGCGGCGCACTGCATCGACTGCCAGCGGATCGTCGGGCGCGGCGGATGAGCACCGAGACGACGACCGAGCTCGTCGGCATCGACGCGATCCGGGCCGCTGCGACGACGCTCCGCGGGGTCGCGATCCGGACGCCCCTCGTCCCCTTCGGGCGCCCCGAGGCCAACCGATTCCTGAAGGCCGAGTCGCTGCAGCCGATCGGGGCCTTCAAGATCCGCGGCGCGTACGTCGCGGTCGCCTCGCTCTCGGCCGAGGAGCGCCGGCGCGGCGTCATCACCTATTCGTCCGGCAACCATGCCCAGGGTGTCGCACGGGCAGCGCGACTTCTCGGCGTGCCGGCCGTCGTCGTGATGCCGTCGGACGCACCCGGGTTGAAGAAGGCGCGGGTGGAGGCAGACGGCGCCCAGGTCCTCGTCGTCGGGACGTCCAGCGAGGAGCGGCAGACCGTCGCCGAGGAGATCGCCGCGGAGCGCGGTCTCGCGATCATCCCGCCGTACGACGACGATCGCATCATCGCGGGCCAGGGGACGGTCGGCCTCGAGATCGCCGAGGACAGGCCGGACGTCGCCGCAGTCCTGGTCCCGATCGGCGGCGGCGGCCTTGCGAGCGGCGTCGCGGCGGCGGTCCGGGCGCTTGTGCCCGGCGCGCGGATCGTGGGTGTCGAGCCGGAGCTGGCCGCGGACGCGCAGCAGTCCCTGCGCGAGGGCCGGATCGTTCGCTGGTCGGCTGAGGACGTCGCGCGAACGATCGCCGACGGAACGCGGACGACGGCGATCGGCCGTCGGAACTTCGCCCACCTCGCGCGACTGCTCGACGACATCGTCACGGTGCCCGAGACGGAGATTGCGGCCGCCGTCCGGTTGGCGGCCGAGGACAGTCGCCTCGTGGTCGAGCCGTCAGGGGCGCTGACGGTGGCGGCGATCGCCTTCCGCGCCGAGGCATCCGGTCTGGCCGACCTCGACGGTCCGGTCGTCGCCGTCGTGTCCGGAGGCAACGTCGACCCCGAGGACTACCGGAACCTCCTCACGAGCCCGATCCCCGAGCGAGGCTGACGGGGCGGCCCAAGCGTCAGCGCCCGTCGCGCTCCTCGGCCAACCGTTCCGCCAGCCTGGTCTCGCGGACGCGGATCGCCTCCCGCTGGCGATCGACCCGCCGATCGACGGCTGCCTCCTCGCGTTTCTCGTGGGCCATCCACGCCGCGACGATCGCGAGGATGGCGGCGAGGAACAGGAGGTCGCCGCAGAGCCACATCAATCCGCCTGCGATCTGCTGGTCCTCGAGCGCGGTCGGGCCCCACGACCGAATCTCCGTCGCGTAGTGCGGGTACAGCGGGACGCTCGAATTGAGGATCGTCACCGCGAGGAACGTGTTCTGCGGCATCTGGAGGAACACGTACATCGCCCGGACCGGATGCGGCATTCGCCACGGGCTGGGGTCAGAGCCCACGGCAGGCCACCAGAAGAGCAATCCCGCTCCGACATAGAGGGCGTGCTCGAGGTCGTGGACGACCGGGTCCTCGAGCGACCGATTGAAGATCGGCGAGAAGTGAGTTCCCCACATCACGCCGGCGAAGATCACCCAGGCGACGACGGGGAAGGTGAGGATCCTGAGGACGCGCGAGTGGAGGATCGGCAGGATCACGGTCCGCCGGACATTCGGCGTCGCGACCCGGAGGACCGTCGTGATCGGGGCTCCGAGGACGATCAGGGGCGCGGCGACCAGGGTCAGGAGCAGGTGCTGGACCATGTGGACGGAGAACAGGGTGGTGTCATAGGTATCGATCCCCGACATGAGCGCGATCGCGATCACCGCGAGCCCGCCGAGGAACGCGACGCTCCGCCGACGCGGGACCGGGCTCGCCGGATGAAGCCGGTCGATCCGTCGAACGATCCAGATCCAGCCGAGCGCCGCCGCGAGGAGCGGCAGCGCGACAGCCGGTTCCAGCGTCCAGCCGAGGACGAGATTCAGCACGGTCGGAGGCTCGGCAGGGACCGGCCCGTGGGCGAGCACCGGGCTCGCGGCCCCGAAGGCCAGGAGGGAGCCGAGACCGCCCGCGAGGGCGACAGCGCGGCCCAGGTGAGGACGCATCGGCCTCATCGTCGCACGGAGTCGTTGTTCGAACGGTCGGGCGAGCGCCGCACGATCCCGACCGGGGATGGGCCGGCCCGCGCCCAGGGAGGCGCCTCCGTTATGATGGACGCCGATCCGACCGCCGTGGTCGGACGCGGCCAGATGGCCGGCTCCGATCTCCACCTGGCGGCACTCATCCCCCGGACGAGGACGCCGCCGCTCGAGTTCGAGGACCGTCGATGTCGACCACCCCAGGACGCAGGCCATCCTCCGGCGCGATCATCGGCTGGCTCGTTGCCGCCGTCGTGCTCGTCGGGCTGGCACTCCTGGTCGCCCTCAACGCGGGCTCGGTCTGGCGGAGCTTCTTCCCGCCCGACGCGAAGAGCGTTCAGGGCGAGGCGATCCGAAATCTCTACGACATCGTCTTCGCGATCGCCGTCGTGATCTTCCTCATCGTCGAGGGCCTGATCATCTGGACGGTCCTCCGCTATCGCCGGAAGCCCGGCGACAACGAGCTGCCGCCCCAGACCCACGGGAACAACCTCGCCGAGATCAGCTGGACGCTGATCCCGACCGCGATCGTCATCTTCATGTTCATCATCTCGATGCAGACCCTGAACACGGTCGACGCGACATCGTCGCAGCCGAACCTGAAGGTCCGGGCGGTCGCCGGCCAGTTCCAGTGGTCGTTCGACTACCTCCCGGCCGACGCCCAGTTCGACACGAAGCCGCTCTTCACGGTGAATGCGCCCGAGGGACCGGACGGCGGCCTCGTCCTCCCCGCCGGCCAGACGACCCACCTGTTCCTGTTCACGCGAGACGTGATCCACGCCTTCTACGTCCCGCAGTTCCTGTTCAAGCGGGACGTCGTGCCGGGCGTTCAGAACCAGTTCGACCTCGACATCCCGGCGAGCGACGCCGGCCAGACGTATCGCGGCCAGTGCGCGGAGCTGTGCGGCATCGGCCACCGGATCATGGTGTTCGAGGTCCATGCCCTGGCCCCGGCCGACTTCCAGGCCTGGCAGCAGAAGCAGGTCGCCGCGGCGAACGCGACTCCGGCGCCCGCTCCCAGCGGAGCCGCGGCCGGCCCGTCGATCCCGCTCGTCGCGCAGAACATCAAGTTCGACCAGTCGACCCTGACGGCGCCGGCGACCGGCTTCACGATCAGCTTCGACAACCGCGACACCGGGACCCCGCACGATGTCGATATCCTCGACGCAACCGGCAAGAAGGTCTTCGACAGCGCCTCGTTCCC
Source organism: Candidatus Limnocylindrales bacterium (assembly GCA_036264795.1). Classification (GTDB taxonomy): domain Bacteria; phylum Chloroflexota; class Limnocylindria; order Limnocylindrales; family CSP1-4; genus CF-46. The sequence continues at coordinate 7,467 of DATAQF010000107.1, forward strand.
CGGCCCGGCGAAGAAGGACCTGCCCGTCCCGCCGCTGCCCGCGGGAACCTACAAGTTCGAGTGCTCGATCCACCCGACGCTGATGTTCGGCACGCTCACGGTCCAGTAAGGGAGCTCGATGGCGACCACGACGCTGACGCCCGCCGCCTCCGCCTACCGGAGCGGCCTGTATGAATGGCTGACGACGACCGATCACAAGAAGATCGGGATCCTCTACCTCGTCAACTCGTTCGTCTTCTTCTTCATCGGCGGGCTGTTCGCGCTGCTCGTCCGGAGCGAGCTCGCGCAGCCCGGGCTGCAGATCCTGCACGACGAGCTGCTGTACAACCAGCTCTTCACGATGCACGGAACGGTGATGATCTTCTTGTTCATCATTCCCGTTCTCGTCGGCTTCGGGAACTACGTCGTGCCGCTCCAGATCGGCGCTCCGGACATGGCGTTTCCGCGAATCAATGCCCTGTCGTTCTGGATGCTGCCGCTGGCGGGGATCCTGCTGCTGCTCGGCTTCCTGACGGGGGGCGCCGCCCAGGCGGGTTGGACCAGCTACAGCCCGCTCGCCCAGGATCGACCGTTGGCCTCGACGGGGCCCGGCCAGGACCTGTGGATCATGGCCCTCCTGCTGATCGGGACGAGCTCGATCCTCGGTGGGATCAACTTCCTCGTGACGATCTTCAAGATGCGGGCGCCGGGAATGACGATGTTCCGGATGCCCATTCTCGCCTGGACGGTTCTCGTGACGAGCGTCCTGGTCGTCATGGCGACGCCGGTCCTCGCCAGCGCCCTGATCATGCTGTTCATCGACCGCAACTACGGCGGCCATTTCTTCGACCCGAGCACCGGCGGCAACGCGATCCTCTGGCAGAACGTGTTCTGGTTCTACTCCCATCCGGCCGTCTACATCATGGTCCTGCCCGCGATGGGCATGATCAGCGAGATCCTCCCGGTCTTCTCCCGGAAGCCGCTCTTCGGCTACAAGGCCTTCGTCTTCGCGACCGCCGCGATCGGTGCCCTCGGCTTCTCGGTCTGGGCCCACCACATGTTCACGACGGGCTCGGTCTACCTGCCGTTCTTCAGCCTGATGACGTTCCTCATCGCGGTCCCGACCGGCGTGAAGATGTTCAACTGGATCTTCACCCTCTTCCGGGGAAAGCTGACCTTCTCCACCCCGCTGCTGTTTGCCGTCGGCTTCCTGTCGATGTTCCTCATCGGCGGGATCAACGGCGCCTTCAGTGCGGCCGTCCCGGTCGACTTCGCCCTCCAGGACACCTACTGGGTCGTCGCCCACCTCCACTACGTCCTGTTCGGCGGCTCCGTCTTCGGGGTGATGGCCGGGCTGTACTACTGGTTCCCGAAGATGACCGGCCGGCTCCTCAATGAGAGTCTCGGCAAGCTCCAGTTCGCCCTGATGTTCATCGGCTTCAACATGACGTTCTTTCCGATGCACCAGCTGGGCCTGGCGGGGATGCCGCGGCGGATTGCCGACTACGCGAGCAACGCCGGCTGGAACGACCTGAACCTGCTCGCCACGGTCGGCGGGTTCCTCATCGCGTCGAGCATGATCCCGCTCCTCTGGAACATCTTCATCTCGCTTCGCGCGGGTGAGCCCGCCGGCGACGACCCGTGGGGTGCGAACACGCTCGAGTGGGCGACGAGCTCGCCGCCGCCGCCCTACAACTTCGATCGGCTTCCGGAGATCCGCTCGGAGCGGCCGCTCTTCGATCTCCGCCATGGTCGGACGGCGAACCACTGATGACGGCGAGCAGCGGCCTGATCACGACCGGCGACCCGGGCCACAGCGTCTCCGAGCAGAATCCCGTCGCGGGCCTCGCCCACGACACGCGCGGCGGGATCAGCAACCCGGTGCTCGGGATGATCCTGTTCATCTGCTCCGAGGTGATGTTCTTCTCGGGCCTGTTCGCCGCGTACTTCAGCGTCCGTGCCTCATCGCCCCACTGGCCGCCCGTGGCGCCGCAGGTCCCCGAGGCGCTCGCGGAGCGCTTCAACCTTCACGGGGAGCCGTGGTTCGCTGCGGCCCTGACCGCCATCCTCATCACGAGCTCGTTCACGTGCCAGTTCGCCGTGTGGGCGATTCGGCGGGACGACCGAACGGGGTTCATCCGGAACATCTCCGTGACCCTCGTTCTCGGCATCGTGTTCCTGATCGGCCAGATCTACGACTACTCCACGATCGGGTTCGGTGTCTCGGACACGCCCTTCGGGACGACGTTCTACACCCTCACCGGCTTCCACGGCGCCCATGTGTTCGGCGGGGCGGTGATGCTCGCGGTCGTGCTGTACCGGGGTCTCGCCGGCCAGTTCAGCTCGCGCCACCACGACGCGATCGAGGCCACCTCGCTCTACTGGCACTTCGTCGACGTCGTGTGGATCGCCCTCTTCTCGACGCTCTACATCCTGTAGGCACGGAGGCCCGATGCATCCGCTCCGGCACCCTCGCAACGCGGCAATCGTGGGGATCATCTTCGTGATCACGTCCGTGGCCTACTGGGCGGTCCAGTACTTCGCCAACTGGCATGTCGACTATGCCGGGGTGACGATGCTCGCGGTCCTCGGGATCGCGACGGCGATCATGGCCTACGTCCTCGTCGCCGGCTCCCGACAGGACTGAGGGTCGACGCCGGCCGTGGAGCTCCTCCAGAACATCTGGAACGGCATCCTGGATCTCACCAAGCTGCTGGTGATCCCGGATTGGGCATCGTTGATCGCGCTGCTTCCGGTCTTCATGGGCCTGATCGTGATCGTCTTCGTGGCGTACACGCTCATCCGCTTCACCCGGATCGGGCCGCCTCGGCGTCGTCCCGCTCGAGTCAGCCCCCCAGCGCCGCCCGGCGTCCACATGCCCGGCCCGAGTGTCTCCCCGTTCCTCGCCGCGTTCTCCTCGTTCCTCCTGTTCGCGGGCCTCGTCTTCGGCGGGCCGATCCTCATCGTCGGTCTCGTCGCCCTCGTCCTGTCGCTCCTGTACTGGGGCCGGGAGTTCATCCGGGAATACGACCATGTGGCCGGCGATCGGCCGGCGTTGCCGGCGGTCATCCACGAGGGTCCCCCGCCCGGCGTCCACGTGCCCGGGCCGTCCTTCCGGCCGCTGCTCGCCGCCCTCGGCGTCTCCGTCCTCTTTGCCGGCCTCGTGTTCGGCGGCTGGGTGCTCGCGGTCGGCGTGATCTTCACGATCGTCAGCCTGCTCGGCTGGCTGAACGACGCCCGCAAGGAATATCGCCAGGTCGTCCGGGCCGATTCCACCGGACACCTCGAGAACGACCCGCCGCCCGACTGGCCGCGCGTCGTCCTGCCGGTGTTCGCCATCCTCGTCGCCGTCGCGATCGCCCTGAATGCCGGATGGTTCCCACCCCGCTCCGCGGCCGGCGGGGGCACGGCGGGTGGCGGCGCGGCCGGCGGCTCGCCCACGCCGTCGAGCGCGTCCAGTGCTTCGGGCGCGGCGGGTGGACTCTCGATCACGGCGGAGAACATCAAGTTCAACGTCACGACGCTCACGGCGCCGGCCGACAAGCCGTTCACGATCACGTTCGACAACAAGGACGCGGGCACTCCGCACGACTTCGATATCGCCGACGGCAGCGGGACCAAGGTCTTCGACGGCAAGGAGTTCGCCGGCCCGGCGGTGAAGACGTACGACGTGCCGGCCCTCAAGGCCGGGACCTACAAGTTCTTCTGCTCGATCCATCCGTCCCTGATGAACGGCCAGCTGACGGTCGGCTGACGGGCCTGACCCCGCGATGCGCCGGTCGATCGGTCTCCTTCTCGGCGTCGCCGCCCTGACGACGCTCGCGGTCGTCGCCATCGTGGCCGCGACACGGCTGATCCAACCGACCGTCGCGAAGGGTTCGCCGGTCCCGAACATTGTCGGTACCACGCTGGATGGCAAAACCTTCGACCTGAGCAGCGAACGCGGACATCCGGTGGTGATCAACTTCTGGGCGTCCTGGTGCGGGCCGTGCGTATCCGAGCTCCCGCTCCTTGCCGCGATGGCGACGAAGCATGCCGGCGACGGACTCGCCGTCGTGGGAATCCTCTCGGGCGACAATCCGGACGCGGCGCGCTCGTTCGCAGCCGCCCACAAGGCGACCTGGCCCACGGTCATCGACTCGAACGGCAGCCTGAAGTCACGCTTCCTCGTGCCGGGTCTGCCGCAGACCTTCTTCATCGACCGGGCCGGCATCCTTCGCTCGGTCCAGTACGGGGAGGTCCAGGAGAAGGACTTCGAGCGGCAGTACGGCCTGATCTCGGGCGGCTCGTGACCGCGGTCGCGAACGGCGCACGATCCACGGTCGAGGTCCTGGACCTGGGGAAGTCCTACGGCGGTCGGTCGGTGCTCCGCGGGCTGTCATTCACGATCCATCCAGGCGAGATCGTTGCCCTCCTCGGTCCGAACGGGGCCGGAAAGACGACGACCGTCGAGATCATCGAGGGCTACCGGCGGCCGGACCGTGGCGCCGTGCGCGTCCTCGGCGTCGACCCGGCGCGCGCCGGACGCGATCATCGGGCCAGGGTCGGGCTGATGCTCCAGGGCGGTGGCGGCATCGATCCGCGGATGACGGCGCGGGAGGTCGTCGCCCTGTACGGGCAGTTCCACGCCGACGCGCGCGACGTGGACGAGCTCCTGGCCGAGGTCGGCCTTGGTGGCGACGTGGCAAGCACCCGCTATCGGCGCCTGTCGGGCGGCGAGCGCCAGCGGGTCGGACTCGCCGTGGCACTCGTCGGCCGGCCGGAGCTCGTCATCCTCGACGAGCCGACGGCCGGCATGGACGTCGAAGCGCGGGCGGCGACGCGACAGCTTCTCGGTCGCCTGCGGGACGCCGGCGTGACGATCCTGCTCACGAGCCATGACCTGGCCGATGTCGAGCGGCTTGCCGACCGGGTGGCGATCGTGGATCGCGGCCGGATCGCCTCCATCGGCGCCCCGAATGCGTTGGCGTCGAGCTCGACGCAGGTCCTGCCCATCCGGTTGAGCGCGGCGTTGACGGACACGGACCGTGAGCGGCTCAAGGCGCGGATCGGCGAGAAGCGGCCGAGCCTCCAGGTCGTCGACGAGGGAGCGGGTCGCTACCGCGTCGAGGGCGCGATCCCGGATCCGGCG